>NZ_JBBHKR010000051.1:0-3934 GCF_037389425.1 Stygiolobus sp. CP850M | reverse complement strand
GGTGAAGAGAACAATCCCATCCCCGCCCCCATAAGGAAAGATATTGCGAAGAACTGCCAGAGCTGGAAATCATACGGCAATAAGGAGAGTAGGAAGAACCCTAATGCGCTTACGAAGAGGCCCAACGAAGTGAATACTTTTGACCCGTATCTGTCCGAGAGGATACCGCTTATCGGTCCTAACGCTGCAAATCCGAGCATGTTAGGTATTAAGTAAAGCCCTGCCCAGAAAGGCGTCTGGGAATAAGGCACTCCGTGAAGCGGTAACCAGATTCCTTGTAATAAGACGAGCATCATTAGAAGTATTCCTTGTCTCGCCATAGAGGCGATAAAATTAGTGAAGTTAGCTACAGAGAAATCCCTGACTTTAAACAAGGATAAGTCGAACATAGGGTTCTTAACCTTGCTTTCCACGAACACGAAGATACCTATTGCCAAGAAGGAGATAGTTAAACCCGTGATTACAAAGGGATTTCCCCAACCCAGTTGTTGGTTACCGTAAGGTAAAAGACCGTAAGTAACTGAGATCAAGAGTAGAGTTATTCCAAGTGCGAATAGGACATTGCCGATTATGTCTAACGGTTGTTTGATCGGCTTCTGAACATCTCTCAAGGACTTGAAACTCCAAAGAGTTCCTATGATCCCAACTACGAAGTCCAAAAGGAATATGTATCTCCAGTTTATCACAGAAAGAACACCGCCTATAATTAACCCCGCGACTCCACCGACCAGTCCCGACACTTGATTCAGACCGAGAGCCTTGCCCAATTCGTTCTTCGGGAAATAGTCAGTAAGGATTGCTGCACTGTTTACCATCAATAAGCCTCCGCCTACACCTTGGAAAAGTCTTAAAATTATCATTTCGAGAACTGCACTGTCACCGTAGCCGTTTACCGTAGATAAGATACCTGAAGATATTGCAAAAATCAGAAATCCAAAGGAGTATAACTTTGCTCTGCCTTTGAGGTCTGATATTCTGCCGAATGTGACTACTAAAGAAGACGTAACTATCATGTATCCTAAAATTAGCCAAATTAAGTAACCTAGTGCATCAGGAGCTGTTGGATTAAACCTTAGACTGTTGAATATTTGGGGCAAGGCGATAATTATCATGTTGTAATTTGCAAAGGCTATGAATATTGCAATGCTGGTGTTGGACAAAGCAATCCATTTACTCTTCATGTTTGTTCGGGATAGAACTATTAGTTTCTAAATATAAATTCGTTTCTAACAAATGGACTTATACAAAAGCCAGTCTATAATGACTAATTCTCTAAATAATTTAGTATAATATCGCTGGGATTAAAACGTAATTACATTACAAATAGTTTTATACGTATTTCAGTAGTAGGTAATTACGACTTGAAATTACTTTTCGTTAATCACAGAGATATTTTTCACCCTCAAGCCGGAGGTGCGGAGCAAGTAATATATGAGGTAGGGAAAAGGCTTGTTAAGAAGGGTGTGGAAGTATACTGGATGAGTGAGAATAAGGGTATAGCAGAGGAAGAGATAGATGGGATAAAGTTGATTAGGAAAGGGAATTCTCTTACTTTGCATTATTACTCGTTAAAGGAAGTTAAGAAATACGATGTAGTCATAGATAGTGTTGCTCACGCAATACCATTTTTTTCTTATAAGGTTAATAGGAAGAGTGTAGGTTTGATTCATCACGTCCATCAAGATGTCGTTGACTTCGAACTTAACCCGTTCTTATCACGTGTTGTAAAGTTTCTTGAGAAGAGAGTAAAGAACTACCCTAGACTTATTTCTGTTTCTAACACTACTAAGGAGGAGTTAGTAAAAAGGTTCGGAATTAATGAGAACATAATTAAGGTTATTTATAACGGTATAGATCATGAAAAATTTACCCCTGGTGAGAAGTCCGAATACCCACTCATCTTATGGATAGGTAGGTTAAAGAAGTACAAGAACCCGTTAGATGCTATAAAGATCTTCAAGAAACTGAACAATAGAAAGGCTGTTCTTATTATGGTAGGTTCCGGCGAAATGGAGAAAGAGATTAAAGATGTTATAGCCGGTGAGAAGAACATATTCTTTCTCGGAAAAGTAGACGAAAAAAAGAAGATAGAGCTTTACCAAAAAGCGTGGGTAGTGCTTTCGACCTCTTTTATCGAGGGATGGGGGATGACTATAGTTGAGGCTAATTCTTGCGGTACCCCGGCAGTAGCTTATTCCACAGGCGCTATGCCTGAGATTATAAGGGAAGGTGTTAACGGCTTCTTAGTAAACTATAAGGACTATAACAAGGCAGCAGAAGCTATTAGCTACTTGATAGAAGACGAGAACTCCATGAGATATTTGTCAAAGCTAAGCTATGAGTCCTCTTTAAAGTACGATTGGAATAAAACCTCTGAAGAATATTATAAATATATATGGGAGACAGTAGTAGACTAGAGAAGGCTAAAGTTCTTTATGAAGAGTACAAGAGGAAAAAAGATAAGAGTCTTTTAGATGAAGCAGTAAAGCTTTTACAAGGGGATGACAGTGTTGCGTCACTGAACCAATTAGGACTTATTTATACCGAATTAGAAAGGTATCAGGAGGCCGAAGAAGTTTTCAGAAAAGCACTAAGAAAAACAAAGAACGAAGAGGACTTAGCTATAATTAAATTTAATTTAGCCATATGTCTCTTTAAAAAGAAAGACTTAACGTCAGCATATGAAATACTGAAGGAACTGTCGGTTACAAAAAATGTAATGAAAGTTCACTCTCAAAGGCTCTTGGCTAAGGTCTGCCTTGCAATGGGTGACATCAAACATGTGGACGAAGCAAGGGCTATTCTAGAGAACTTTGATGAGCCTACAGAAGACCTAATAGTCTCTTACATCTATCTGGCTAGGAACGGCAGAAGGGAGTATTTGAAGAAAGCAATTGAGTTAGCCCAACTTTTGGGCAACAAGAGGTTATTAGCGGAAGCACTCCTCTCTTCAGAAGCAGAAGAGGATCTCGAAAAGGCATTGGTGTTATTTAGGGAGTTAAAAGACGTAAAAGGAGAGGCAAGGGCTCTATACAAGCTTTCTTTTTACAATAAAGAGTTGTTATATGAGGCACTTCAGAAATTAGAGGAGTACGGTGAAGGAACCGACAGCGATAAAGTCAGGCTATTGAACGAGCTTTATAAAAGGACTAATTTAGTGGACTTTCTTAAAAAGGCAATATCTTATGCCGAGAAAGCTAATGAGACACTCTTCTTAGCTAGGGCTTACGTTGAATTATCTAAGCATGAGAACGAAGTGGAAAATTTAAGGAAAGCAGTGAAGTATTATGAAGAGTTCATATCAAAGTACTTTTAATCCCCATTTGTTTGTGAACATTACATCTTCAGGTTTCTTAACCTCCTTAGGCTTGGGTTGGTACTCTGGATCAGGATATCCTACGGAGAGAAGAGTCATTAATATTTTTCCCTCTGGAATCCCTAAGAGCTCCTTAGCTTTCCTATTTTCATAAGCAGCTATCCATCCTACTCCCAATCCTACTGAGTAAGCGGCTAAGACAAAATACAGTGTAGCGTTTGCGGTATCTATCATCCACGTCTCTGGGCTTAAATCAGGTTCTGCTACTACGGCAATACCTATCGGGGCATATGCAATGTGAGAAGCTCCTTTATGTAGTGTTGAGAGTTCCTTCTTAATCGATTCATCCGTAATAATTATGAACTTCCATGGTTCTCTGTTGTTGGAATTAGGGGAGTGGTTTGCGACACTTATTAGTTCTTTAATTAAATTCATGTCTACTGGTTTATTCTGAAACTTTCTTATACTTCTTCTCCTTATGAGGAAATCTATTATTTCGTTCACTTGAGAATTCATTACGTATAAGCAAAAAAGTTTACTGAACGAAATGGGGACAAGGGGATTTCATAGAGCTCTAATGAGCACTCAATCCCCCCGCTGGACGTAATTAAAAATTTA
>NZ_JBBHKR010000050.1:0-7599 GCF_037389425.1 Stygiolobus sp. CP850M | reverse complement strand
GCCATCCTACTAGGAGAAAGACCGTAAGGGAGTTCAAGAGATTGGGCTATAATCGTTGGAGGGAGGAAAAGGGTTACGGTGTTAGGTGGAGAATTGAATCCTTATTCTCAGCTGTGAAGCGCACTTTTGGGGAATCCGTTAGGGCTACGAGCTTTTTAGGACAAGTGGTTGAGGCTAAGCTCAAGTTCTGGGCTTATGCATGGATGCTCCACTTGGCTAATTCTTTAGTTGGTAGAGCTCCGGGTATTAGGGTGTAAGCTTGCGAATAACGTTGAAATAAATATTAATTACTGAAAAAATCTCAGTGTATCATATCATGCTTATGAAATAAATTGAAGAGATCAACAAAGCATAAAGTAATGAAAAATTTTAAAAAAATTAGCTTACAAAAATAAGGACGTATGATCCTTCTAAATTTTCTTTCACATCTTGGTATATCGTTTGAGTTCCGTTCAGATAATGCTGAAATATTGAAGTAGTGTTCACATAAACGAGTATTCCTCCTTGCAAGGTATATAACTGCCCTAGTGGTATGACATAAATACTATTAACAAACGTAGCGTTAGCTGTTTCTAATTGTAAAATTCCCAAATGCAAATCTCCCACGGGTATCTGATAAAACTTATTTGCATCACTAACATTTACAAGAAATATTGCAGAACCTAACTGAGGACTGTAATAGACATACTTGTAAATTTGAGAAGGTATTATAGCTTGTAAACACGCTATCTGAGCCCCGGTAGTGGCATTGCTTATTATGATTTTTATAGAAGAGTTATGAGCGACAAAATTTATTATATGTGTTACGTTGTTGTTGAAATAGCTCGTAGCACCGACATACGTGGTGTTTACAACGTTAATAACAGTATAAAGGGGATAGACTGCTAGATATAAAGGTTGTGCAGTGAAAGGAGCTTCCGCATTTGTAGGAATTACTAAAATTGCTATTGCTAGGAAAAATAAAGATAATATCAGCCTTCTCATTTATAAAAGATATAACGTATAAGATTTATTAATTTTATCCAAGTATTGTTTAATTTTTGTCAATTTTATTAGACTAATTAAGATAAAACTAAATGTAGGTATCTTAATCTCTAAGTTGACAGAAATTAGAAAAACTTTTAATTTAGAGTAATTCTAATTTACTTGATGGACTTTAATAAGCAGTACAAAGAGGAATTATTTGACTCAGAAGTTTACTTAGAGCTCGGCAAAAAAGAATCTGATCCAGTAGCTAAAGCTTTTCTCTTCAGAATGGCAGAAATGGAGAAAAAACATGCCTCAATCTGGAAGGAGATTAGCGAAAAAAGAGGAATTAGGATTGGAAAACTAGGAATTAATGATAAGTTAATGATAAAATTTTACGGAATTATAAGAAAAGTTCTAGGACTGGAACTCACACTCAAACTATTGGAAAGTAACGAGGAAAACGATATAGAGAAATACAACGAATTGGCGAAAAGCGAAGAACTAGACGAGAATGAGAGAGAAAAAATGAGAGAAATAAGCATCGACGAAGCCGTTCACGAGGAAATGTTAACTACAATAAAAGCCAAGGATGTGAGCGACTTCGTTTACGGGATTAGTGATGGTCTGATTGAGGTATTGGCAGCTACATCAGGGATAGCAGGAGCAGTAAGTAACCCATTAGTTGTTGCATTATCTGGGCTCATTGTAGGAATTTCGGGGACACTCTCCATGAGCATAGGAGCTTATCTATCTACTAAATCCGAGAAAGAAATCAATGAGCATAAGAGGGAAAAAATAAAGATACAGAAATTAGTAGATAGAGGAGAAGTCTCGAAAAAATTATCCCAGATCTTGTCAGAACTCGGAATTAAGGATAAAATAGCACAAAACATCTCTCCACAACTGGTAGATGTGGCTGAAGATATAATTGCACCAAAGGTTGACGAAAGTCCTCTGAAAAGCTCAGCAGTAACCGGACTCTCTTATATCGTTGGAGCAATAATACCGATAATACCCTATTTTCTAAGACTCGGTGGGATGTTAGGACTGATAACCTCTTATGTTATAGCCGGGATATCGATTTTCTTGGTAGGATTTATGATAGGGCTACTCAGCGACGTAAATCCCAAGAAAAAAGGCTTAGAAATGATGGGGTTAGGTATAGGTGCTGCTATCGTAACGCATTTAATAGGGCAACTAGCTTCGCTGGTAATTTGAGATATCAAGAAGGAATGAACTTATTACTTCGTAGGTTTTTTCTAGCTCCTGAAATGTTACATATTCATCATAAGAGTGTGCTAGGTTAAGTTCACCGGGGCCATAGATTATGGTGGGAACCCCTTTATATCTGAAAAACCTCCCGTCAGTAGCCCCAGTCATAATGTACTTAATAGGGTTGACGTTTAACCTCCTCATAATCACGTTTTCCAAAAGTTTGACATAAGTATTATCTGGTGAAGTATAATTTGGCTCAGAGATATTAAACGGTTCAACCTTAACTCCTTCCGCTAGTTCCTCTACCAGAGCTATGGCATCATTTACGGTAATACCCGGAGGAATCCTCATGTCCACTTCAGTCTCAGCGTAATCAGGAACAACATTCACCTTAACACCACCCCTAATGACACCAGGATTGAATGATATGGAGAGGTAATCTTTCTCAGTATTCATATCAGCCTTAGCTCTTAACAGTTCCACAACTTCTTTAGGAGTGCCTATATTGTAATCGGATATCTTCTGTAGAGACGTTAATGAGCGAATAAGCTTCATAATAGCATTTTCACCGAGTGAGGGTAAACTTCCGTGAGCAGATTTGCCCACACTGACTAATTTAACTTGAAGAAGTCCTTTTTCACCGAGGCAAATCGAATTTGAACCCGAGGGTTCACTGATCAGTACTAAGTACGGTTTAAACACCTCAGCCAATTTCATAGACCCGTGAAACCCACCTGTCTCTTCATCGGGAACAGCGGTGAAAACCAAATCGTATTCCAGTTTATCGGCCAAGTCAGAGAAAACCTTCATAAGTACGGCTAAACCACCTTTCATGTCAGTTGCCCCTCTACCATAGACTAAGTTTTCTAATATTAAGCCTGAAAAAGGATTATTCTTCCACCTTTTTTCATCTCCCACCGGCACTACGTCGTAATGTCCGTTCAACATGACATGATTTTTATCCCTCGGTTTGCTTTGAGAAATTACTACTGGCCACCCTCTATCGAATTCTATAATTGAAGCGGAAAACCCTTTCTGACTAAGATAGTCCTTGATAAACTCGGCTCCTTCTTTTAGGCTATTTCCTGGGGGATTAAGTGTTGGTATTTTAATTAATTTTGATGTTATGTCTACCACTTCTTCAACTTTATTGTTCATATTGAGATTTTGGTGTTTTATAATCATAAATAATTGTTCTAAATAGTATTCATAAAATCAACGTAATCCATAATTATTAATTAGATAAATGTTCACTACGTGTGAATAAACGTTAAATACAAGATATTAATTAAGGAATAAATGTACAGTAATTAATAATGTGAAATATTGTTCATTTAATTTTTAAATCAATTAAAGTCTGTATAAATGAAAAAGTGAAAAGGTAGGAATTTGATGTGATCTTATGAAACTTCAAAACATTGAAATTTCCTCAATATTATCACCAGAAGCAAGATACGTTACCATTACTTCAAAATTTCTGCCAAATTTAGCTGACGAAGTACCTGTTTTCACGTCATATAATGGAGAGAAAGTAAAGTTAAGAGAACTAATAATACTCTCAGAAAGGACGGGGAAGAAGATCATCACCGGTTATAAATACGATTTAGAAGTTAAGGAAGGTGACGGAGGATTAACGTCGCTATATGACGTTGACCAAGTAATCCTCACTATGAAAGCTAAAAAATATAATGAGTTTATGACTACGACCTTAATTTTTATAGGTCTGAAAGAAGGGAGCCCCGAAAAAGCTCTAATCTTGCACGACGTTCCTGTTCTAGCCAAAAATAAGACTGACTTAATTGATCAAATAAAGGGTCATTTGAGAACTTTTCACGGAATCGAAATTGATCACATCCCAGCTAAGTTTAAGGTAGAACACAAACATCTAGTTAAGGCAAAACTAACTGACGTTGACTATGCGTTTAGCTTGTTCAACTTATAACGGCTTTCTCTTCTTTTTTAGTACTCTTCTCTTTCTTAGTCTCGTAACTTTCCATAGGTTTTATTTTATCTTCACCATTTTTAGTCTTCTCTCCCATAATTCTCTTTTGCAATTGAATTATAGCTCTAGCTAAGGCCTCTGGCCTTGTTGGACATCCCGGAGCGTAAATATCCACTGGAATTCCAATTTCTGAAGGTAATACCGTATTATAAGAGTTCCAGAATATTCCACCTTCTAACGAACATGCCCCCATAGCAATTACAAACTTAGGTTCGGGCATCTGATCATAAACGATCTTAGCAGCCCTAGCCATTTTTCTAGTCAACGTCCCCTCAATAACTAATAAGTTTGTCTGCCTTGCTGACGAGAAAGGTAAAACTCCAAATCTCTCTGAGTCAAATCTTCCCGCCGCAAATGCACCGAATTCGGTTCCACAACAACTAGTAGTCAAGTGTGGTGGCCACAAGGAGAAAGCTAATCCCCAATCTCTTAATTCTTTGATAGGCTTTCTGTTTATTAACCATTGAATAGCCTTCTTTGCAGCTTCCTGAACATTTCCAGTAAGTAATAATTGATCTGACATCAAAATCTATTTTTCACCATCTCTTAAAACCTTTAATTAATACCCCTATCATAAAAGTATATATAGTAATATTTTTGTTATATGAAAATTTCTTCGATATTTAAACATTGTAGGGCTTTTTAAGCCCGTCTTCATCAATCCGAGATCACCTCATCAATCACCGTTCAGGAAAGTCAGCATAGAGCGCCCCAGCCATCAATCGCTCCTCGTTGGTTCCTCATCACCACTTTTTTATTCACAATGGCAGTTTAAAATGTATGACTTTGATCCTTAAAATTGATCCCTTAAATCCTGAGATCGACAAAATTAGACTAGCAGCTGAAGTCATAAAGAAAGGAGGTACTGTAGCATTCCCTACAGAGACAGTCTACGGTTTAGGAGCGAACGCATTCGACGGCAATGCTTGCCTTAAGATCTTTCAAGCGAAGAATAGACCGGTAGATAATCCCCTAATAGTTCACATATCCGATATTGAACAACTATACGAAGTAGCCTCAGAAATCCCAGATAAAGTACTAGAGTTAGCACAAACTGTTTGGCCAGGGCCCTTAACATTTATACTGAAGAAGACCGAGAAAGTACCTAAAGAGGTAACAGCTAACTTAGATACTGTAGCAGTTAGAATGCCGGCTCATCCTATAGCACTACAGTTGATTAGGGAGAGCGGAGTCCCTATTGCGGCTCCAAGTGCGAATTTAGCCACGAAACCAAGCCCTACAAAGGCTGAGGACGTCATAGCTGACATGAACGGGAGGGTTGACGTAATAATAGATGGTGGACATACTTTCTTCGGCGTTGAATCAACTATTATTAACGTCACGGTTAATCCACCAGTGCTTCTGAGACCAGGTCCCTTCACAGTTGAAGAACTGAGAAAGTTCTTCCCAGATTTAATAATCCCAGAATTTGCTGAGGGTAAGAGAGAAGCTGAAATAGCCTTAGCGCCCGGCATGAAGTACAAACATTATGCACCTTCAACCAAGTTAATAATTGTAGAGAACAGAGAGATCCTTGACCAAGTAATTAAACTGGTTAGCCAGAAATACAAGGTAGGGCTACTTCTGAGCAAGGAGTTAGCTGAAAAATATAAGGGTTATCCCACTCTCGTACTAGGTAGTGATGAAAACTTGTACGAGGTAGCTAGGAATTTGTTTGACTCTTTTAGGGAATTAGATAAGCTGAACGTAGACATAGGAATAATGGTTGGTTTTCCCGAAAAAGGAATAGGTTTCGCAATTATGAACAGAGCTAGGAAAGCCTCAGCTTTTTCAATTGTGAAAAAAATAGAGGATGTGTACAAATATGTTAGTCTTTAAGTTCCCTAGCGTAACTTCAACACAAGACCTAAGTGAAGCAATTTATACCATGATCAATGCAGACAAATTCGTAGTAGTCGCTGAGGAACAGACTAAGGCAAGAGGTAGGTATAAAAGGGAATGGTATTCTCCAAAGGGGGGACTGTGGTTCACTTATGTAATAAAGGGTTTTAATCCAGAGAGGATACCGTTTACAACTCTCACAGTGTCTTTGGCTATCAGAGAGGTTGTAGGTAAGTACGTTGATGCCTATATAAGGTGGCCTAATGACATAGTAACCCGTAACGGTAAGGTAGGAGGAATATTAGTTGAAGGAATAGTTGAAGGAAGTAAAGCTACAGTCTTCATAGGAGCGGGGATAGATACTAACGTGGATTCCTTTCCTCAAGGAGTTAAGGCCACGTCTATGAAATTAGAAACTGGTAAGTTGATGGATAACGATGAACTACTTAAGGACGTGATAGCTAGAATCGACTACTATCTGTTCCTTGAAGACGATAAGGTCATCGAAGGGATTAACAAATACTTGTCAATTAAGAATAGGACTGTTAAACTACTGGGGAAAGATTGGGAAAGGCAATGTAAGGCTCTATTCGTTGACTTTATGGGAAGACTGGTAACTGAATGCGGTATCTTCGAAGTAGAGGAAGTATTAAGAGTAGAAGAATTATGACAAGTAAAAAGACCTTTTAGTATAAGAAATTAAATCGCTCTTTCCATTACTTTACTACAAGTACCGGTACTTTAGCATCTTCAACTATTTTTGTTGAAACACTACCCAATATTATCCTCTTGAAAGTCGACAATCCTCTACTACCCGTAACTATTAGATCACTTCCGTTCTTAGCTACATATTCAAGGATCGCTGTTGCTGGATCTCCTTCTAATACTACAGCATCGACCTCTTTTACACCGCGTTGCTGAGCTTTGGACTTAGCGTTCTCCACATCAGTTTTAGCCTTGTTATACACTTGTTGAATTACTTCTCCAGGGATCGGGGCTACTCCCATTCCCAACAATGCAGCTGTGTCTACGACCTCAACCACGTCTAATTTTGCATTATATTTACTTGCCAGATCAATAGCTACATCTAATGCTCTAATCGCGTGGTCTGAACCATCATACGCTACGAGAATCTTTTTAAACATATTTGATCACTTTCTATCTCTTAGAATTCATTTAAAAAACTCACGCTATATTAATGCCAGATATTTTTAGTGAACGTGTATAGACATTCCCTTTTAAATCCTTCACTCCAATACCTCCAATTATCCCTTTCAACATTTCTTTTAGTGTCCCAGTTATTACAACTTCCCTTACAGCAACACCATCATACCATGCTACTGAACCTACTACCGAAAACTCTCCAGTGTCGAAATTACTGGTATGAACACCTTGTACTTGATCCACGACTATTACGTCATCCTCGACATTAGCGGCAACATCAATATCAAGGACAGAAGATGAGATTACCGGTGGTGAGGAATAGGATCTTGAGGAGGAATGAGTGTTTTCTTTACCCGCTTTCCTTGACCAATAAGTATTGGACAGAAATGTGGTGACTTTTCCTTTGT
>NZ_JBBHKR010000049.1:0-18878 GCF_037389425.1 Stygiolobus sp. CP850M | reverse complement strand
CTGTTCGTAATTACCATGTTTACAAGAGCTGAGTGCTGATGATGCATTGGACAAAGCCCACAGTTAAAAGGACAAGGCGATTTAAGATCTACATATGGAACCTTAGGTCCCTTACCTTCATATTCCCAATAGTCGAACTTGTAGTATAGATTTACATCACCATAATATAGATCTTCAAATTCACCGTGATCTGGACAGACTTTTCTTATGTATAATTTATCTTCTTTCTCAAATATTACGGCAGGTAATAGTCTATAACAGACCGGACATAAGGAACTAGTAACTCTCACCAATTTTTCATTTTCTGCAATCTTAGGTAAAGGGCCTCCTATCCTAATTTCCCTATCTCCAAATTTAACTACCCCGTTATCAAATTTAGACGGAGCTGGTAATAGTCTAAATCTTTCCTCGCTCTTCTGAACTGTTTCTGTCATTTTTTATCTTCATAAAGCATATGAGTAGCCTACTTATAAGCTCTTTCACCATTATAACTGCATATTTGGTTAAAACCATCCTAAGAAATTATCCCATCCAGTATTTTCTACAACTTCACCCTTGTATAATACATTGTTCTTCCCTTCAGAGTTTTCATTTTTAATTACTTCTCCTATAACTATTGGGTTTAAACCATATTTTCTCATTTCTCTCATAACTTCCTCTACTACGCTTTTTCTAACAACTAGTAATGTCTCGAACTCTTCTCCCGAATACTTTAGGATATCTTTGATTTCGATACCTAAGGAATCAGTCATTTCTTTTACCTCTGGGTCTATGGGTATTTGCTTCAGTTCTACTGTTACATTCTTTCTTTTTACGATATTGTACAAGGAGACAATGAGACCGTCGCTGACATCAGTTGAATACGAAATATTTGTACAATATTTTTCAATAATTTTAACTATACCTTTATTAACAATAGGATGACGAATCTTATTGATCACTTTTTTAGGTAAATAAATATTCCAAGAACGAACATAAGATAGAAAAACTAATGATGTGTATCCTATTGAATTAGATATAATTACTACATCACCGTCATCTATGTCCTTGTTAGAATTACACGTAGACAACCCAATCCCCATTATATCGATCCAACCGCTTCCGTCACTGGAATTAAGATCTCCACCTACGTACTTGCCATGGTAATACTTAATAGCATCTGCTATACCTTCAATTAAATTCTCAAGTTTATCCAACTTTGATTTAGGTATACCAATCGATGAGAAGAACAAACTAGGAATTCCGCCTTTAGAGATAATGTCGCTTACGGTTGAAATTACTGCTTTCCAACCTAAATCATATAAATCCATGAAAGAAAAAGTATAAGATAATTGAAAACCGTCTATTTTGTAGATGAGACCTTTTTCAGTGTATACATCGTCTCTTATAGAATTAAAAACTACATACTTAGATATTATACTATTTATAAATTCATGTTCTGAAAACAACTTTAATCACCAAAAAGCCGCCGCGGGGACTTGAACCCCGGACCACCGGCTGTACCGGATCCTGCTACTATACCTTACGAGGCCGGCGCTCTACCAGTCTGAGCTACGGCGGCATATATTTTTTGTATCTAAGCTTTTTAAAATTTAAATACAAGACGAGATTACTTTCATGACGTAGTCTTTAGTTCTATCTATTAGAATACTATATGAGCCTAAATACCCTTTAGGATCTAGAACTTGTCTCAAGTCTTCTTCGGTCATATACTGTCTAACTATTTCGTTTTCTAAAGCTTCCTCATAAAGAGACTTATTCTTGGCTTCAGCTTCTCTGGATATATTCATCGAAAGCTCATGAGCCGTATGTCTGGGAAGACCTCTTAAAGTTAAATTAACCATTAGACTCTCTGCCATTATAAGACCTTTGGTTAAGTTTAGGTTTCTTTCCATATTTTCTGGAAATATTCTTAATGTTCTCATCAATTTGATCGTACTATCTAACATTTCATCAATTGTAAGGAAGGAATGGGAAATAATTATACGTTCGGAAGAGCTATTAGTTAAATCACGCTCGTGCCATAATGGTATGTTTTCGAGCTCCGCTATAACGAAACCCCTTAAGACTTTTGCTAACCCACTTATCTTCTCAGCTGTTACTGGGTTTTCCTTATGAGGCATCGTACTACTCCCTACTCTCTCTACGGCCTCTCCCTCTGCAAGTTCCAAAATTTCTGGTCTCATAAGTTCACGTATTTCTAAGGCAAACCTATCAAGTTGAGAACCTAATATCGCTAGATCTGAGATCAATTCGGCAAATGCATCTCTCGGTGCTACTTGAGTTGAAATTACATGAGAAGGTATTCCAAGATTTTCTGAAACGTAATTCTCGATTTCCACCCCTTTATCTCGCCAAGCTGCCATCGTACCCACGGCTCCCGCCATTTTTATTCTTACTAATCTCTTTTCCAGCTCACATAATCTCTCTAATGACCTAGAAAATTCATACGCGTAATTAGAAAACTTAAAACCTAAAGTAATCGGAAGGGCGTGTTGCCCGTGAGTCCTTCCTACCATCACTAGGTCTTTGTATTTTGATGAGTAGTCAAGTAGGATTTGGAGAATATTTCTCAGTTTCTGTTTAATTATATTCAATGCCTTTGAGAAAATTATGGCGTATGCTGTATCTATTATATCATAGCTGGTTGCCCCGTAATGAATGTACTTAGCCCCTGAAAGTTCGGCCAGATGAACCGTTAAAGCCATAACATCATGACCTAATTTTTTCTCTAATTCGTTGATTCTTTCTATATTTATTTTTTCTATTACTTCTTTTACCCGCTTTGACTCATCCTCATTAATAACTCCAGCTTTAAATAAAGCATATAATAATGCTACCTCTACTTCTGCCATGGTTTTAACTATGTTTTTTCTTGAAAATAAATCTCTCATTTCTTTACTTCCATATCTCCATTCAAAAACACATATTTCATTACTCATAATTTTAAAAAGACATTTATTAGCGTATTAAGTCTTCGTATATTGAATATGGATACAATAATAACAATTGGCAGTCATTCATCACTACAAATTCTTCACGGTGCCAAAAAAGAAGGTTTCAAGACAATACAAATAACACCAGAAAACAGAGTCAAATTTTATTCGCAATTCCCGTTTATTGATAAGGTAATCGGGTATAGGAACGAAGACGAGGCTGTGAATTATATTAACAAATATACTGATAACGGAATCTTGATTCCTCATGGAAGTCTCGTAGAATATATAGGTAATGAGAGAGTAAAGAAAATCTCTACTAAGATCTTCGGAAATAGAAACTTGTTCGAATGGGAAGCAAATCAAAGGAAGAAAATGAGCTTGCTAAAAATGTCCAATATACCAACTCCCATGGATTTTGAAAGTCCTGAAGACGTAGATAGAATGGTAATCGTAAAACTACCTGGAGCAAAAGGAGGTAGGGGATATTTTGTAGCAAAAAATAAGTCCGAAGTTAAGGAGGGCTTAAACAAATTACTCTCCGCTAAACTGATTAAATCTATCAATGAAGTAATAATCCAAGAATATGTTATCGGAGTACCAATGTATTTCCAATTCTTTTACAGTCCTATTTTAAATAGATTAGAAATAACGGGTATTGATATAAGATATGAAACTAACGTCGACGGGTTGAGAAGACTTCCTTTCAACTTAAATATCGAACCAACATTCGTAGTAGTGGGCAATTTACCTGCTGTTGCAAGAGAGAGTTTATTACCTAAAGTGTTTGATTACGGTATGTCATTTGTTAATACAATAAAAGAAAGAGTCCCGCCTGGAATGATAGGGCCTTTCTGCTTGGAATCTGTCGTTAAAGACTCAGGAGAAATAGCGGTATTTGAATTCTCTGGGAGAATTGTAGCTGGTACTAATCTGTATATAAACGGAAGCCCATATAGCTGGTTATATTGGGATGAACCCATGAGTGTAGGCAGAAGAATAGGAAGAGAAATCAAATTAGCTTTAAACGAAAATAGGCTCAACGAGGTGTTAACTTAATGGATAACGTGATTCAAATAGCTGCTTTAGCAAGCCATTCAGCATTAGACGTTTTCGATGGGGCTAAAGATGAAGGGTTTAAAACAATAGCATTATGTAAGAAGGGTAGAGATAGAGCTTATAGAGAATTTAAAAGAATAGTAGATAGATGTATAGTTTTAGATGACTTTAAGGAAATATCGTCTGATAAAATTGACTCGATGCTTCACAGCGAAAATGTGATCATGGTTCCTAACAGAAGCTTAGCTGTTTATGTAGGTTACGATAACTTAGAAAGAATGAAGACAAAATTCTTTGGCAATAGAAGAATGCTCAGATGGGAGGAGAGGAGTGGGGATAAGAATTACTATAAATTACTAGATGAAGCGAAAATAAAAAGACCTAGAACGTTAAGACCTGATAACATAGACGTTCCAGTAATAGTCAAACTTCCAGAAGCAAAAAGAAGAGTAGAAAGAGGGTTTTTCATTGCTGTAAACCAAAAGGATTTTGACAATAAAATAGATGAACTGAGGAAAAATGGGATAATAGATGATGAAAGTATAAACTCGATGGTTATTGAAGAATACATATTAGGAGCCCATTTTAACATTAATTACTTCAATTCACCAATTTATGACAGAGTAGAACTCCTAAGTGTCGATCGTAGAATTCAAAGTGATTGGGATTCATTTTACAGATTACCCGCTGAAATTCAATTGAAACTAAATAGACTACCAAGATTTATAGAAGTGGGCCACGAGCCAGCAACTATAAGGGAAAGCTTACTGGAGAAAATATTCGAAATAGGTTACTCTTTTGTAGAAACTACGAAAAAGCTGGAACCACCTGGTATTATAGGACCATTTACTTTACAGTTAATGGTAACGCCCGAACTCGATTTGATAGTATTTGATGTAGCTCCTAGAATAGGAGGAGGGACTAATGCCCATATGGGAATAGGAAGCCAGTACTCTAAACTATATTTTGGCAAACCTATGAGCGTAGGAAGAAGAATAGCTTATGAAATAAAAGAAGCTATTTCACGTAACTCGATCGACTTAATTATAACTTAAAGATTTTTAGGTGGATTTTTTATAATTATAGATTGACGTAAGTGCTGATTATAAATAGACGGATCTTTTACCAGATTATAATTATAGATTGACGTAAGAAATATTTAAATATCATACATCAATATTTATCAAAACGGTGTTTAATGCTAACGATTTTAGTAGGAGGTTTTTTTGGAGACGAAGGAAAGGGTAAGATAGCTGCATATATAGGAATTAATGATTCTCCAAAACTCGCAGTCAGAACTGGATCCATTAACGCTGGGCACACAGTAACTTATATGGGGAAGCAATGGAAAGTTAGAATTATTCCATCAGCCTTTATAAATAAGTCATCTAAATTAGTTCTAGCTCCAGGTGCTCTCACGTCTATTCAATTACTATTTAATGAGGCTAGAGAAACCGATAGTACGGACAGACTATTAGTAGACGAGCACGTAGGGATCATAACCCAAGGGGAGATTGACGAAGAAAGGAAAGATGAATATTTAATGAAAGTAATAGGAAGCACCGGTCAAGGAGTGGGATATGCTGAAGCTAAAAGAATCTTAAGAAAATTAAAGCTCGCAAAAGATTATGAAGAACTTAAACCATACTTAACTAAAGTTCCTAATTTAGTGTTAGACGAATTAGGTAAAGGTAACGACGTATTAGTTGAAGGTACACAAGGACATTACTTAAGTCTTTATCACGGAGAATATCCCTATGTAACGAGCAGGAATACTACGTCGTCTGGAATCCTAAGCGAATTGGGAATAGGACCTAAGTACGTTGATCACGTGATAATCGTATTCAAATCCTATGTCACAAGAGTAGGAGGAGGTACTTTAGAAGGAGAAATACCTTGGGAGGAGGCTGAGAAAATGGGAATAGCTGAAACTGCAACTGTTACTGGAAGAAAAAGAAGGAGTGCACCTTTCAATGTGAAGTTGGCTAAAGAAGCAATAAGGATAAATTCAGCAACCCAAGTAGCAATAACCAAACTAGATTCTCTATTTAAGGAGGCAAGAAATGTAAGAGAGTTTAATAAACTACCTAGAGAGGCTAGAAAATGGATAGAGGATCTAGAAGCCGAATTAAAAGCACCAATTACGATAATCGGAACTGGAGAAGACACATTAGCTACAATTGATCTAAGACAAGAGAAAATAAGAGAGTGAGAATATGGTTTACGACATAGTTATAGTGGGAGCAGGACCGGCTGGACTGTTTGCTGCTTACGAACTAGCAAACTTAAAGAATTCCGAAAACGGCAAGGACCTGAAGGTCTTATTAGTAGATAAGGGTCTAAGACCTTTGAAAAGGACGTGCCCATTACTGACTCCTAAGGAAAAGTGTACCTTCTGCGATCCTTGCAATATAACTTACGGTATAGGTGGAGCTGGAACTTATAGTAGTGGAATAATAAACCTCAGACCGGATATTGGTGGAGAACTTCATGAAATATTAAGGAGTTGGGATAAGGCACAAGAGTTAGTAGATTATGTAGACGAAGTTTTGGTAAAGTTTGGAGCACCTAAGGATAGGTTCTTCGAACCCAACATGGAAAAAGTTAAGGATATTCAAAGAAAAGCAGCTAAGGTAGGTGCGGAATTTATACCTATTAGGCAGAGGCACATAGGAACTGATAAAACTCCTTTAGTTATAGAGAATATTCTCAATTATATAGAGAAGAGTGGCGTAAAAGTAGAAGAATTAACAAACGTGCTAGAAATACAAAAGAAGGGTGATCATTTCCTTCTCAAGACTAACAGAAAAGAGGAAATAGAAACTAAAACCCTGCTTGTAGCACCTGGTAGAGCTGGTGCTAAGTGGTTCTTAGAACAAGCTAGGAACTTAGGCGTTGATATGGTACCAGGACCTCTCGATATTGGCGTAAGAGTTGAGGTAGAATCCTTTGTAATGGAGGAACTAACTTCAGCGGTATGGGATCCTAAAGTAGTACTATACACCAAAAAATATGATGATAAAGTTAGAACTTTCTGTGTAAATCCAAGAGGTTATATTATGAAAGAAGTTTACGATGACGGTACTATAGGCGTTAACGGGCAAACCTTCGCTGATAGGAAAAGCAATAATACGAATTTTGCCTTCTTAACTACAATAAAACTTTCGGATCCTCTGGAAGATACAATTGAGTACGGAAAAAGCATTGCGAGACTAATGACCAGATTAGGCGGAGAGAAACCAATAATACAGAGACTCATTGACTTCGAAAAAGGAAGAAGAAGTACGTGGGAAAGAATTAACAGATCTACAGTAAGGCCTACTTTAAGAGACGTAACTCCAGGTGATATAAGCATGGGACTCCCATATAGAGTAGTTAGTAACTTAATTGAAGGTCTAGAGAGACTTGACAACATTGCACCGGGGTTATATTCTTCTAACACCTTACTATATGCACCTGAAATAAAGTACTATAGTATGAAAGCTGTAGTAGATAGTAATATGGAGACTGTAGTAGATAACTTGTTTGTTGCTGGTGATGGAGTAGGTTTATCAAGAGGAATAAACATTGCAGCAGCTACTGGTATACTTGCAGCAAGAGGTATAACTAGAAAGTTAGGAATTTAATCTTTTCTCCCAGATTTAATCAAATTTTAGAAATAATAAAAGAGTTTTTAGCTTCTGTGTTTACTTTATCTTATATGAACGACTTAAACGAGATTGAACAAAAAGTAATAATGGAGCTTGAATATAACTTTCCTTTTGACGAGAAACCCTTTCAGTTAATTGGTGAAAAACTAGGGATTAGTGAGAGAGAAGTCATAGAAATAGTAAAGGGTCTTATAGATAGGGAAATTGTCAAGAGAGTAGGAATGTATGTCAGCTTTAGAGCTAAGGGGATGGAGAGCGCGTTAATCGCTGCTGCAATTCCTCCCGAAAATTTAGAAAAGTTTAGAAAAATAGCGTTAGGAATAAGAGAACTCACTCATAATTTTATTAGAAATCATCCCAGATACAACGTATGGTACGTATTAAAAGCTGAGGGTAAAGAGTCTTTGGACAAAAAGATTGCCGAATTGATGAGTGAAGTAAAATGTAAGGAATATGTAGTTTTGTATTCTAAAAAATCTTTAAAATTAAGTGTTAAATACGACGTTATAAAGGGGGTCTCGTATGCTGATAACCAGCCGGTTCACGAAAAAATTCCTACTGCAGAAGAATTAGGAATACAGAAGGAGTTATTGAAAGACCTCTCTTATCCGTTATCTATTTCTGAAAGACCTTTTCAAAAGATAGCAGAAAAGTATAACATGAAAGACAGTGAATTGGTGGAGCTTATTAAAGAGTTATACGAAAAAGGTGTGATTAAAGATTACGGAGCTACAATAAACGGGGAAAAAGTGGGTATAACTGAAAATGCAATGATGCTGATTAACTCAGAGGATATAGAATCCTCATGTTACAACATCGCAAATAAACTAAAAGAAGCCACTCATGTAGTACTAAGGGAATCCAACACGAAATGGGATTACTTATGTTATGCGATGATACATGCAAGGTCGAGGGAAATCATATCAGAAGTCGCAAAAAAAGCGGTGACTTTGGCAAATGCTAAGAGTTATATGCTACTATTCAGCCTAGAAAATTTGAAGCCTGGTATTGTAATCTAGAATAAGAACCCTTTATTTTAATATTAGTTACTACAGCGTTAAGCTCTTCTAACAAATTAATTGTCTTTGAGTTCCTTAACTCTCCTTCAAACTCTAGGTAGAAGTAATATTGCCATGGTATTACTTTAAGAGGTCTCGAATATATCATAGTTAGGTTTATGTTATATTTGTAGAATTTTTCTAAGGCTCTATATAGGGCGCCAGGCTTATGAGGAACATTAAAGAATATCATAGTTCTCTCTCCGCTTGTAGTGAGACTCTTAGATATTGTAACGAACCTTGTAATATTCAAATTGTCTTGTATATTATTCAACAATATTTTAAGGCCGTAGACTGAGGCTGCATATTGTGAGCATATTGCTGCCCCGTAGTTGTCTTTCGAGGCATATAAGGCGGCAGCAGAAGTACTTTCTACTGGAATTATGTTTTCAATTTTAAGCTTTTGTAAAGTCTCTTTGGCCTCTTGTATTGCATGGTTATGAGAATATAATCTTTTTATGTCTTCTATTCGTTTTACGTTAGTATTAACAGCTAGAACTAGTTTTATTTCCCTTTCTATATAGGAATTTACATAGATTTCATCATATTTGTATAAGTTATCTAAAGTCTCATGAACAGGACCTTCTATACTATTCTCTATAGGAACTACACCTATCGCGTTATTATCAGTATAAACCCTACTAAATATCTCTGATATTGACCTTAGCGGAATTTTGTTTCCATTTACCATATTTGCTACTTCGTTCGAAAAGCTCCCTTCAGGGCCTAAATAATAAATTCCATTTGGATCGACGTTTAAATGGTAACTCTATCTTATAAAGTTAAGTAGAAATTATGATGATATTCAGAGATTATTAATACTGACTACTCTTTTACTCAACTAATGTGGCTTCAATACCGTCTAATGCTAATGCATATAGAAAATCAGACAATGCATCTCCAGAAGGAATCTCAAACATGACATAGATTTTAGTGTACCCTGGTTTTACGTCGCTACTAATTCTATCATGAATTACGTCAATTACGTTTCCCCTTATTTGGGCTATTCTGCTTAAAACCTTATTTAGATAACCTGGTTTATCGGGCACGAGGACTTTAACTTTTACTATTCTCTTTGTTTTGTATAACATCTTATCAATGATTCTTGCCAATAAGGAAAGATCTATATTCCCACCACTTATTATTGGGACAATTTTCTTTCCATGGTAACTAACCTTACCAGAAAGTAATGCAGCGACTGTAGCTGCACCAGCTCCCTCAGCTACTGTCTTATTTCTCTCTAGTAAGAACATAATCGCATTAGCTATTTCGTCATCATCAACTAGAACTATATCGTCAACTAATTCATTTATAATTTTATAGGTTAACTCTGAAGGTGATTTAACTAAAATCCCATCCGCTATCGAGAACGAAGGTTCTATCTCAACTAATCTACCTAAATCTTTAGAGACCTTTAATGAAGGAGAAGCTGATGATTGAACCCCAATTATTTTAACGTTAGGTAACTTAGACTTTATCACTAAGGATATGCCTGAGATAAGCCCACCTCCTCCTATGGGAACTATGACCACATCAGGTTTCAAATCCAGTAATTCTAACCCTAAAGTTCCCTGCCCTAATATTACATTCAAATCACCGTAAGGATGGACTAATATTGCTCTTGTTTCTCTAATAATTTCCTCTGCTTTTTTCATACCTTCATGAAGAAACTTTCCATATAATATTACATTTGCCCCATAAGATTTAGTAGCTAAATACTTAGATATTGGAGCAGTTTCGGGCATTACAATTGTTGCCTTAATTCCTAAAGCCTTAGCGGCATAAGCTACACCTTGTGCGTGATTACCAGCAGAGACTGCTATTACACCTCTTTTCCTCTCTTCTTCCGATAATCTAATTAACCTAGAAAATGCACCCCTTACTTTAAACGAACCAGTCTTTTGTAAGTTTTCCATTTTTAGATATACGTCTGCATTAGTGGCCCTTGATAAGGTATTGGAATAATCTAAAGGGGTCTCATGAATATACTTTCTGATTAGCTCTTTGGTCTTAACAATTTCATTAAAATATTCATACCATGTCATTCAGGCAAACCCTACCCTCATCATTTTTCAGCGATCGAAGGCCTCATCCTCGTTATTGAACTCCTTGTATAACTTATTAAAGGTATCTTCTAATAGTTCTGGAAGTACCTTTATCCCACCTATCACTGGCATGAAATTAACATCACCGTTCCATCTTGGAACTATATGAACATGAACGTGCTGATCTATACCTGCTCCGGCTACCCTCCCAATATTTATACCTAGATTAAATCCGTCTGGGGAATATACCTTCCTAAGGATTTTTATAGCTCTTTTTACTATAGAGAAGAGCTCTAAAGCCTCTTCATCAGATAATAACTCAATACTACTAACATGCCTATAGGGAACTACCATGATATGACCTGGATTATATGGGTAAGCGTTCAGTATTACAAAATTAAATTTGCCTCTATAAACTATTAAGTGTTCTTTATCATTAGTTGATTTTGGAAAATCACAGAAAATGCAAGAGTCGTCCTTCTTTTTAGAAGCTTCTGAGATATATTTTGATCTCCAAGGAGCCCATAATACGTCCATACTTATCTAAACAATAAAAAGTAACGAGTAAATAAATAGTTAAACCTTAATTTTGTAGTTTATTCCTCAGCATCTCTTATTCCTTCTTCAGTTATGGCAAATACAACTTCTCCTTCAGGCAAATGAGGAGCGTCAACTACTCTAGCTATTCTCTTATTTCCTCTACTCTTCTTTATTTGAATTCTGATACCTGGAACATGATATAAGGTATGACCTCCAACAGCTACAGTCGGGTCTCCGTAAAACATGTCTGGCCTCGCCATAACTTGGTTTGTAATTATTGTAGCTATATCATACATTTCAGCTAACCTAACTAGCTGGTGTAAGTGTTTGTTGAGTTTTTGCTGCCTTACAGCCAAGTTTTCTCTACCCGGATACTCAGCCCTGAAATGTGACGTTACCGAATCCACAATTACCAATTTGATTGCTGGTTCTTTTGTAATCAGTTCTTGCAAATCCTCTACTATAGCCATCTGATGATCTGAATTAATAGCCCTCATGTAGTATATGTTATTCATTGCGGTATCCGGATCCAATCCCACTGCTTTAGCCATAGCCTCTATTCTCTCCCATCTGAAAGTACCTTCTGTATCTATGTATACAGCCTTGCCGTTAAGACCGCCTTTTTCGGGCGGTAATTGAACATTAACACTAAGCTGATGACATAATTGTGTCTTTCCAGAACCAAACTCTCCAAAAAATTCCGTCATAGTTCTTGTTTCTATTCCTCCACCCAAAAGTCCGTCTAGTGCTTGACTGCTTGTTGTAATTTTCTTAGTATTCATTCTTTCTTTTTTAACCTCAAGAGCTGTCTTGAATCTAATATCTAATGCTTCTCTAGCTTCTTTTATTATTCTTTGTGCTGTAGTTTGTGGAATTCCAGCAGCTACGCTTAAGTCTTGAGGTGATGCTACTGCTACTGCTTCTAGTGTGGAATAACCCGCCTCTATCAACTTATTGAGTATACTTTGCCCTATTCCAGGTAAATCGGATAGGCTCTTTACTTTCCTTCCATCACCGTTTGTTGACATATACCACATCACCAACTGTAAAATCTAAAATATACACTTTCCACCGATACCTAATAAACATTATTTTCCCTCTCTTAAATACCAACCTATATCTAAATCAGGTATTATCTCTACGATTTTTTTCTTTATTTTAACCCTAGTAAAAGCTATAAATATAGCGTCTTCTGAGTATATTAAATATTTTTTATTATCAGACAACTCACAAGTTGTTTTAACATCTCTAAAATCAACTAATACAGATTTACCGTAGGTAAGTTTTTCTACTAACTTTGAATTATTTAAGAAAATTTTATTTTTACAAACTTGCGATAAATACTCAGAAATGGGTAACAGCGGATACACCTTTCCTTTCAAGATCTTTACAATGGGCTCTCCTATTGAGTAAGGATATAGATTAATTTCCCTAAGTTTAGTAAGAATTTCATTTAATTTATCATTGTTTTTATTAGAAAAAACCTCTATCTGATCAAAACTAGAGGAAAAGAGAAATATTTCCTTGTCCCTAAATAGCTGAGAGAACCCTTCAGTATCGCAATTATAACTTACAAGGATTTGTTTTACTATGGAAAGAAACTCGTTAAGAGAAATACGCTTATAGTCTAGCTTTTTCTTAGCCTGCAAACAAAAAACCCCTCTGTACGTGATTTATGCGGGTAAAACCTTATACATTTTTTAACTTCAGAGCTGAATTTTACATACATAAACTCTTCTAATCCAGGCTGAGCCGGATACCCTTCAATTTTATCCGTCTTCATCCCTAGCTCTTCAATGGCAAAATTTACTACCGCCTCATCCTCTTCAGGAGCTATACTACATGTGGAATAAACTAATGTACCTTCTTCCCCTAGAAGTAAATAAGCAGTTGTAATAAGCTTAAGTTGCTCCTCAAAAAAGATTTTCAGGTCGGACATACTCGTTTTTGTCTTTCTTCTAGGATCTTCAGGAATTAGACCCTCCCCACTACAAGGAGCATCCAGTAATATTTTTGAAAATTTCATTGAAGTTTTAACTAGGTTTTTAGAATCTGTTCGAAGTAAAACAACGTTCTTAGCCTTCATTCTATTAATATTAGACATTAAGCTTCTAATCCTATCTCTAGATTTTTCTACTGCTAGAATTAATCCTTTGTTCCGCATCAATTGTGATAATTGTGTTGTTTTACTCCCCGGTGAAGCAGCCATATCAAGAACTAGATCATTTTCACGTGGAGATAACACGTAAGGTGGAACCATTGAAGCTAAACCTTGTATATAATAATAACCGGACAAGTATTCTATTGTAGCACCTAGAGAAGGAGTTTTTGGCATTTTTATAACTTTATAACCATGTGGTAGCCATGTAACTTTCTCCAACATAAAGCCCTTATTTTCTAATCTTGATACAAGTCTCTCACAGTCTATCAAAATATCATTACATCTAATACTCTTTATAAGCGGGACGCTACAATGATATAGAAAGTCTTCTAACTCATCCTCCATCATATGAATATATCTTTCGATCATATAATCCAGAAAGCCATACTTTCTAGCTAGTTGTTTCGCTCTAAATGATGGTGAAACTGTGAATAGTTTCTCATACTTTTTTATATACTCATTAATATTCATTTTTGATGACACACATAGAACGGGAAGTCAAAATAAAATTATTCAGCCCACCTTTAAGTGTCTTACTAACCAAATTAAAAAACAAGTACACTTTTCTAGGAGAAGAAAGCCAGAAAGACATATACTACAATAGTCCAGTTAGAGATTTTCGCCAAACTGACGAGGCCTTAAGAATAAGGAAAAGTAACGGAAAGATAGAACTTACCTATAAAGGACCTAAAATATCCTCACAAAGTAAATCCAGATTAGAAATAAACGTCGAGATCTCTAACCTTGAGGATATGGACAGAATTTTACAGAATTTGGGATTTAAAAAAGTAATAGAGTTAGAGAAAACCAGATGGAACTTTAAGGTAAATAATTACACGATTTCTCTTGATAGTGTCAAAGGATTAGGAGATTTTTTGGAGATTGAAGGAATTGACGTCGACGAAAAGAACTTGTTAAACTTTGTTAATAATTTCTTATCCGAAAACGAGATAAAAGGGGAGTCTACACTCAAATCTTATCTTGAACTTCTGGTGGAGAAAATTGAGAAAACAAATAGCGATCCTAACTGACTTTGGAATTTCCGATAACTATAATGGAGTGATGGAAGCAGTAATTAGAAAGTTTAACCCAGAGATAGAAATTACTTATATTACTCCTAACGCAAAGGAATTTAACATTTATAGCGGGGCGTATTTACTCTATACCGCATATAGATACTTTAGGAGAGGAACAATATTTCTGGTAGTCATAGATCCTGGTGTAGGTACATCTAGAAAGCCTCTTATTATTAAAACTAATAACTACTTCTTTGTAGGACCGGATAACGGAGTGTTATTTCCTGCAGCTAATGAAGATCGAATAAAATCGATTATATGGATAAACAATCCCAGATCGTATCTCTCAAAGAGAATTTCTAATACTTTTCACGGCAGGGATATCTTTGCAGTAACGGCAGCTCTATTGTCCCTAGGAGTTGATATGAACGTATTCGGAGATGAAATAAGTCAAATTACAAATCTAGATTTTGAATATAAATTAGAGAAAATAGCTGAAAATAAATTGAAAGCTTGTGGAAAAGTTATTTACGTGGATCATTTCGGAAATGTCACTACATCAATAAGAATAGATAAAGATCTTCTACTAAACACGAATGGAAAACTAATACTTAAAGACGGGCAGGAGTACGAATTACACCAAGTAAAGACTTTCGGAGAAAGTTATGGACAAGAACTTTTGGTATATAAAAACGGGTACTCATTTATTGAGATCGGAATTAATAAGAGGAGTGCCTTTTATATTCTTAACTTACGAGAAGGTGATGAAGTCTGCGTAGAGGTCTTTACCCAGGGAGATTCCAACCCTTCCACTTAGGACATCTCCAAGTGGTTAAATGGACACTTCAAAGAGTCGACGAGCTGATAGTCGTTATTGGTAGCGCTCAGGAAAGCCACACACTCTCTAATCCTTTCACGGCTGGAGAGAGAATGGAGATGATAAGGAGAGCCCTAGAAGGGAGTAACATTGATTTATCTCTAATATACTTTGTTCCTATACCGGACATCTTAATGAACAGTGTATGGGTTTACCATGTAAAATCTTTCTCCCCTAAATTCGATGTTATTATAAGTAGGAATCCTCTAGTTATGCGACTATTCAAAGAAGCTGGTTATGAGGTTATTGAACCGCCTGCATATGACAGGAAGATATATAACTCGACTTTTATCAGAAGGTTAATAATAGAAAACAACAACGAATGGGAGAAACTAGTTCCAGCTGAAGTATCTGCTTACATTCATGAGATAAGAGGAGATGAAAGATTAAGGTCTATTGCGGGTTTCTCCTAATCCTTATATACACCGGTAAGAACTATGAAAATGGGAATCTGAATGTATAAGATTGAAACTTATTATAACGTTTTCCCATGGCATGCAAATCATTTCGGAAGCTTACACGGTGGCATATATATGAATTGGTTAATCGACACTAGCGGGCTCTTAATGTCAAATGTGAGCCGCGGTAATTATTTACTTGCATCTGTCGATTATATTTATCTGTTTAAACCTGCAAGAGTAGGGGATGTTATAAGAGTAGTAGCCGAGACTACAGCAGGTTGGGAGAGCTCTGTTGAAATTAAAGTTAAAGCATGTATAAAGAGGGAAGAAAAAGAGGAATTAGGAGCACTAGGGCTCACTACTTATGTAGCTGTTGACGAGAATGGTAGACCTAGAAAGTTGCCTGTGAAAATAGGTTCAGACGAAGAGGCAAATAAAAGGAGGGAGAAGAGAATAGAGAAAAAGAAGAAGGACGTTTTAGATCAAGAGGATTTGTTACCTGGAATGTCTTTCGGTAAAAGCTATATAAGAACAATATATCCAGAACACGGATTCGGAAATGGAATACTTTATGCAGGTAAAATGTATACAATGTTGGATGAGGCACTTGCAATAGTAGCGAAACTTTACACCAGAGGAAATGTATTCACTGGAAGTGCAGGAGCCGCAAACTTCTTGTCCCCCGTTAGAATAGGGGATATATTAGAGATTCAGGCTGCTATAGAGTATACTGGAAATACATCCCTTGATGTAGGTGCTAAGGTTTTCGCCATAAATCATTATACAGGTGAAAAAAGATTAGTCACGAGAACAGTATTCTCATTTGTAGCCATAGACGAAAATGCCAAACCTAAACCTATCCAAAAAATAACGCCCAGTACTGAGAAAGAAAAGAAAATATTTGAGGAAAGGCTTAAGGAAAGAGAGGAAAGGATAAAACTGTCAAAGACTCTTCAAGAAACAGAATTATGTCAATAAATTTTTAGTAAGAAGAAACCTTGAAAGAGAACTAGCAATGGTATGTGCTGTCCTAAGCGGCTCCGGCTCTTTAACGTAAATTTGATAATAGTTAATCAATTTAGAAGCATACTGTAAGCTAAGATTAGTGTCAACATATACGTTTCCTTTTTTGGTAGGTAGTAGAACTAAATTTTCTAAAACATTTAAGATTATACTAGTCCTTCTATCACCGCTAAAATGCTTTAAGAGTGCATGTTCCACGTCCTTTATATCAGGTATCTTAGAATAAAATATTATGTAATTTATACCATAATTCCTTAATTCCTCTGGATCCACATAATTAAACCCGCCTACAGTTATCCCATCTGTAAAGACCACTTCACAATCGTCTAAAATCTTCCTAAGTTTTGAAGTCGCATCATCACCATCAACTAAAATCAAGTCAAAATCAATCCCTATCAACAGTTTATCGTTATACTTTGAAGATAAAAGCACAGTTTTCCCTTTACCACCCTTAAACTTAAGCGGAAAATAACCATCGTCAACTCCACAAACTTGCAATTCTCTCATCACTTTCTACAATAGCTTTATAAATAATGTCTTCGCTGACAGCCAGGTTTATTTCCTTAGTTTTACCGTATCTCCCTCTATTAACTACTTTAGCTGTAATTATCCCTACCATATCTAACTCGTTTAGAATATCACTTACTCTCCTTTGGGTTACGTTTTCTACTCCTATCTTATTTGCTAACTTAAGATATATCTCATAAACTTCACCAGTAGTCAAGGTAGATTTACTCTTCAACCCCTTTAGAATAGCTGCCAGAACTAATTTAGAATGAAAAGGAAGAGTAGAAAGAACTTCATAAACTCTATCCCTCTCTATTTCCACTCTAGCTTTTTCAACCTCAGTAACCGTTATTTTATCTTTACCTTCTCTTTCTGCTATCTCTCCTGCAACCCTTAGAAGATCAAGAGCTCTTCTCGCATCACCGTGATCTCTAGCTGCCAAAGCTGCACAAAGTCTTATTACGTCATCATTTATAGCTTCCTCGTATATGGCAAATTTGGCTCTTTGTTTAAGAATATCTTCTAATTCTTCTGCGTTATAAGGAGGAAATACTAACTCTTCTTCACTTAAACTGCTTTTCACTCGTGGATCCAATGTTTCAATAAACCTAACATCGTTAGTGATCCCTATCAATGATATCAATGACTTACCGAGTTCATTATTAGCACGTGTAAACCTGTAAAGTATGTCATCACCATGCTTTTTTACCATTGCATCGATCTCATCAAGCACGATTACTACAATAGAATCAATGTCATTTAATTTTTTTAGTAATCTTCTAAAAAGTTCAGCTGTAGAAAGTCCGGTAAACGGTACCTTACTGTTTAAGCTTTCTAATATATCCGCTAAAATTCTATATGGAGTATCGCTTTGCCTAGTATTTACATAAACATAAGTGAAGTTAGACGGAAATCTCTTGTGCAGATTTTTTAATACGAACTTTGTAACAGCAGTTTTACCTGTTCCTGTTAAACCGTATATAAATATGTTACTAGGCCTTTCAGACCTGACTAAAGGAGACAATATTTCTACTAATTTTCGTATCTGATTTTCTCGATGAGGTAAAGTTTCGGGAACGTAATCTGGTAGGAGTAGTTCCCTGGCTTTGAATACCTTGCCCTTCCCTATAGATGATAATATTTGGTCGATTATATCACTCATTATTTACTAAATTATATTAATATTTCTTTTAACCTTTAACTCCCCGGTAAATCACCCCTCTATTTCCACTGGAGATAATAACGTATTATGATAAGCATCTCCCCCTCTATTTCTACTGGAAATGAAGAATAATCTGAAGTATCATAATCACAAGACGTAGGCAACAGTAGTTTGTATAATAAGATTAACTTTTACACTGATTTTTGCTTTAGAGATAAAATATAGTATGTCCAGTTGAAACAAAGGGGTGACCTGGCTTCATAGTTAATAATTCTAATAAAACACGTAAAGTTGTATTGTTTTCACATTCATTATCAATTTATTATTTCCTTTGTTTTTCAATTCACCTTGTTACTAGACGGTCAACTTTATGACGAGGTTAAGGAAGAAAGATTTAATTATTAAGATTAACACTTTTGATAATGGGCCGGTAGCTCAGCCTG
>NZ_JBBHKR010000048.1:0-24833 GCF_037389425.1 Stygiolobus sp. CP850M | reverse complement strand
TACCTGGAGCCGTAGAAGACGGTGTCTCAATTATTTCACCTGTCATAGACCCTAACGGTGAAGTAAAAGGAATAGCTAAAAAGATACATCTTTATGAAGACGAAAAAAACAGACTTTTTCCTGGGTCTTCGACGATTATATTTACATATAGAGGTGTAAAAATAGGTATAGTCATATGCTACGACGTTGACTTTCCCGAGGTAATAAGGCAGATGTTCGTAAAGGGCGTCGAAGTAGTGCTAGTTCCATCGAAGATTCCTCAGGATGGGTTGGAACTTTGGAGGGATTATCTTAGAGTTAGAGTACTCGAAAATAGGTTAGCAATTGTCAACGCCAACGCTTTACAGTTACCAGAATACCCAGGTAAAAGTGTGGTATATGTTCCCGTGAAAAGAGGTAAATACGTATACGCTGAAAAAGTTGCAGAAATGGGGTCTTCTGAAAACTACCTGTTAGTTGACATAAATCCGCTTCATTATATGGATTTAAGAGTAAACAGACTAAAGGAGTACTCTAATTTTGAAATAAACGAAATTTGAATTCCTAGAGAAATAATCATTAAAAAATAAAAAACTATTTAGGATTTAATTGAATTTTCAACTATCTTCAGTGGATGTGTCTGGCGAATTATCGGTTGCTGGTGAATTACCCTGTGAATGGTGGTGTCCATGGTCGTGGTCTCCATGAGGATGAATTAATAGTAGAGGCTCGTTATTTACACTCAAGTCTCCGTGTGGGTTATCACTCACTTTGTAATGTATCGTTATTATTACATTATACTTACCGGCTGTTAAGTTGAGTTCCTGATCGTCATGATGTAAAGTTAAAGTTAATGTAGTGTTCCCGATGTTTATCGTGACATTGAACGAGGAGAACACTTTAGACAGTTTTTCTGTGTGTAATAGCTGTATTTCATAAGTTCCATTAGATGAAATTACAAGAGTAGCGTTTGCAGATACTGTTCCCGTTTCACCAGCTGTTATATTGCCTAGATTTATGTATGCAGGAATTATTTCAGTACTATTATTACTATTATTATTAGTTTGTATTACATTATATGATATATATGATAGCGGTCCGTAGCCATGCATTCCAGCTAGCATTACACCAGTCGCTGCGGCACTTGTCACTATTAGTAGTAAGAGGAGTAGTGGTTTCATTTTTGGTCATAACGTACTTCGTGTTTCACCCTTATTAGGATGTCATAGGTTAAAAACTGTTTCATAGTGTTTCAGATACAGAAATAATATATTTTTCCGCTATGAGAGTTTGGTGTGAAATCGTTAAGTGTTTTAAGCTCAAAAAATGAAATTAAAAATTTAGTTGAGAAAACTATTGAATTTTCAAATAAATTAGATTTACAGCCAATTATTACATTTTATCTTGAGGATAGATTGTTACGAAATTTAATCAAAAAATTAGATAATAAACTCGGTAAATTATTTCAGGAAAATAAATTCAATAGAGAAAAGTTTATTCAAGAAGCAGTTAAAATTCTAGTTGAAGACGAACAAAAGCTAACAAGTGTAAAAGATAAAATAATAAACAAAAAATATATTCAATATATTTATTATGCAGTTCCAATAGATAATGTGGAAGTCACAATTGTGAGAAATAATTGGGTTCCACCTAGAGCTATAATCCTCAGAGGTAAAGTTAGATTCACCTTTATGCCCCATACTACCTTTAGTGAACTTGAACAGAAAATAAACACTCAGAATGAGGACGACACAATAGTTGAATTCGAAAATGGAGTAGTGATTAACTATGAAAGGAAGAGAAACATATTTACCGATTTTCGTAACACTTCTGAAGTTCTTCAGTCTAAGGAGCAAGTGATTGTCAATCTAGCCCCAACCTTAGATACATATCTTCTCGCAGCAGTAATTGCAAACAACGTATATCCGTGGATTAATAGAGTGAGAATTACACGTAATGGAGAAAACCTAGAATACGAGATCGTATCAGGAAAGGCAAGTAAGGAAGAAGTGATTAACGGGAATACGATCGATCCTCAGAGTAAGGCTGAACTATTCTACGATTATAAGGTCAATAAAAAACTTGACACAGAGTCTATAATAAACGGTATCATTTACAAATTACCCGGTATATAGGATTTCCTTGTCAATAGGTACACTTCTTATTTTCTTGCCTGTTAGGTCTTCAACTGCACTCGTAATTGCAGCAGCTGCTACTCCCACTGGGATCTCTCCTATACCTTTTGCACCTAACGGAGTATAAGGTGATGGTGTTGGAACTATATTAATCTCAAATTCTGGCAAATCTAACGCTGAGGGAAGTCCGTAATCTATTAATGAAGTAGTGAGTAATTCACCTTGTTTCCCGTACTTGTATGCCTCATATAACGCAAGCGAAACCCCAATAGCCGAACCTCCTATTACTTGCTCTTTAACTAACTCTTCGTCAATAGGGGTACCCGGGTCTATATATACTATCAATTTTACTGGTTTAATTAGCCCAGTTTCCCTATCCACTTTAACAACTGCTATATCACATGCGAACGGATAAGCTGTGAATCTGTACTTCCCTTGGTGGTTAAATGTGTACGTTACCTCTGTTCCATCAAACTTGGAAATGTGTAGCCTATCTCCGTTTTTAGTGATGAAGTAACCATTTGAGAACTCGACTTCCTCTCCGTACTCCTTCCTTATCCTTTGGGAAATCACCTTTACCAGCTCCTCAACAGCGCCCTTTATTGCACCAGCCATAAAGACTGCCATCCTGCTTCCTCCGGGGCCAAATGAAGGGGGAGAGGAGTCGCTGTCAATCGTTTCTACGGTAACTAGTTCTGCTGGTATACCTAAAAACTGTGAGACTAGCTTTACAGCCGTATGTTCGTTCCCTTGTCCTTCCGGACTGTAACCGACTTTTACGACTACTTTACCGTTTCTGACCTCCATCTTAACACCTTCTGTTCCTGATGGAGTGCTAGGATCGGTAGAACAAGCCAACCCAATACCGTAACCCTTCTCTCTTAAGTTCCATAAGTCAGTTCTTTCGAGGGCTAAAGATAACAGTCTATTCGGATCTCCTGAGTCATATAGGGTGTAAGGAGCCTCATATGGGAAACTGTCGATGAAGTTCTTCTTTCTGATGTCGCTCTTACTTATTCCAAGCTCTTCCGCTAATGTGTCCATTATCCTTTCTAAAGCCCAAGTGTGGGGTGGGGTGCCAGCTCCTCTAAATGCTCCCGGCGGATTTTTGTTAGTTGCTATAAGTTTAGCACTGTATCTGATGTTTCTTATTTTGTAAGGCCCAGCTAAAATACCAGAAGGCTTGAAAGCTTGTCCGTTATACAAGCTAGCACCTATGTCTTCAAACACGGTAAAGTCTAACCCCGTTATTAACCCGTTCTCTTCATAGTATACTTTTATTTTGAAAGTCCTTTCTGGTCCTGAACTGTTAGATGCCTTTAAGTGCTCAGTTCTGGTCTCTATCCATTTTATAGGTACGTTAAATTTAGCCGAAGCCTGGACTAGTACGGAAATGTAAGGTGCTAATGAAAACTTTGAGCCAAAACTACCTCCGGCCCTGAGAGGTACTAGTTTGACTTTTCTTCCGCTTGTTTTGCTAATTTCTTCAGCCAAAAATTTTGGAGCTTGAGCATTAGAGTAAACAGTTCCGTCTGGGTACACTATTGCACCAAAGGTCTCTATAGGGTTTCCCGAAGACCTAGACCAATAAAGGTCTAAATCTAACTCCTTGTCGCCAAAAGGAATAGTGCCGTATTCCAAAGTCTTTTCGTATACCACATTAGTCTTGAGCTCCTCGAAAACCAGTACTTCATTCTTTAACGCTTCCTTTACATTAGAAACCGGTTGTAAAACTTCATAGTCAATGTTAACCAAGTCCGCAAGGTCTTGTGCTTTATAGGGATCTTCGGCTATGATAAGTGCTATAGGCTCTCCTTCGTATCTTACTTTGTTGAAAGCCAAGGGTAGAGTCAAGAGTGCAGAGCCTTCATTCTCTCCTTTTTCGCCTTTACTAAAATAGAGATCTTTTGCAGTAAATACGAGCCCTCCTTTCCTTATCACTTCCTCTGTATCTATCTTGAGAATTCTGGCATGGGGATATGGACTCCTTACGAAAACACCGAAATAACCTTTATACGGTATATCGTCTACGTAATTTCCTTTTCCTGCAAGCAAATCTAATACGTCGTTTCGTCTCATGTGTAAGTAAATGTGCTAATGTATTTAAAGCATTGTTTTAATCGATCTATTCCACACGAGATAAATAGAATTATTTAAAGAATTTTTATTTTTCAACAATTGTTTAGTTTGATTTACAAAATTATTTATATTCTGGAATATCGAGACTATAAGACGGTATGAGATTAACATGGATGATTGGAGGAGCACAAGGTACTGGGATTGATACATCGGCTACTATTTTCGGTAATGCCATAGCCTCAGCTGGGTATTATGTATTCGGAAACAGAGAGTATTATTCTAACATAAAAGGTAGGCATAGTTACTTCACGCTAACGATTTCAGATAAGAGAGTAAAGAGCAATACACAAAAGGTAGATATCCTTGTATCCTTTGACGCGGAAACAATATTTCATCACTTTACAGACGTTACATCTTATTTGATATACAATAAGTCCGTAGAAAATGTTAAGTTAGATTCTATTCAGGCAATGGAGGAAGAAACTAAGGATAGAATAAGAAGGTCTCTTCGCATAGACTCTCAAGAAGTGACAGTATATTCTGTTCTTAAGGTAGCCCAAGAAAAAGGAGTTAAGTTAATACCAGTGAATTATGAAGAGATAACTAAGAAAATCGCCGACGAGTTTAAGCTTCCCTTATCTGTTGTAGAGAGGGTCAAAAACACTATAGGAATAGCTGTTTCTTACAAGCTCTTGGGATTAGAACAAGAGATTTTAATCAAAGCGAGTGATAGAACGTTTAAGCAGGAGCTTTTTAGGAAATTAAACGCAAGAGCTATAGAGGAAGGTTCTTCGCTAACAGACTCGGTCTATAACCTTAGAACGTTGAAGACCAATAGTGAGAGATATTGGTTGGATGGGAACACAGCAGTGGCAATAGGAAAAATATACGGTGGCCTCAGGTTCCAGTCATATTATCCTATTACTCCTGCCTCGGATGAAAGCACGTTTATAGAAGCTCATCAAGAGGTTCTGATGATAGATCCAAAGACTGGCGATAAAATTAAAGGTATTGTAGTAGTTGTCCAGGCTGAAGACGAAATATCCGCGGTTAACATGGCAATAGGGGCTGCATTAGCAGGTGTAAGATCAGCAACTGCAACGTCTGGGCCAGGGTTCTCGTTAATGGTTGAGGGTTTAGGATGGGCAGGGATGAATGAAGTGCCCGTTGTTATCACCTATTATATAAGAGGTGGTCCCTCTACGGGATTGCCTACAAGGACCGGTCAATCGGATCTCCTATTCCCAATGTTTGCGGGACACGGCGAATTCCCAAAAATAATAATAGCTTCTGGAGACCACGCGGAAGCGTTTAGGGACGCGATATGGGCTTTAAATCTGGCAGAGAGGTATCAAACTCCTGTTATACACCTTGTAGAGAAAACTCTAGCTAACTCCTATTCTACAATACCTAGGGAGGAACTTAAGTTAGAAGAGCTAAAAGCAGATAGGGGTAAGATAGTATATAAAGCAGACCCCACATATCGTAGGTTTATGTTGACATCTGACGGAATATCAACGAGAGCGCCTTTAGGAGGAGCTCTCATGTATTATACAGGGGACGAACATAACGAGATGGGTCACATATCTGAAGACCCTGAGAACAGATTATTCATGTATGAGAAAAGGATGAAAAAACTCGAGACAGCAGACCGTGAAATTCCAGAAGAGTCTAGAGTCAAGGTATTCGGAGATACTGATTCCAAGAATGTCATAGTTACATGGGGATTTGCGGGTTCAGTCCTTGAAGACGTAATCAACGAGGGTGGCATTGACGCTCTGATATTACAACTCAGAATGTTCTCTCCTTTCCCTACAAAGCTTGTATCAAATATGCTCAGTGATAAGGAAAAAATAATTGGTGTTGAAGGAAATTACTTAGCTCAAGCCTCAAAACTCATAACAATGTTTACTGGAATTAAGCCTACTAACTATATTTTGAAGTGGAATGGAAGGCCGTTCCTGAAGGACGAGTTAGAAAGTGCGTTAAGGCAAACCATTAAAGAGGACGTTAAAAAGGTGGTTTTAAATGGAGGCGCTTAAACAGTTCAAACCTGAGTGGAGTGACTGGTGTCCAGGTTGTGGTAATTTTGGCATACTTAGTGCTGAACAGCAAGCAATAATGGAGCTAGGACTAAATTTAGAAAGGGTTGTAATCGTATCTGGAATCGGATGTTCTGGTAAACTACCGCACTTCATGAGGGTACCAATCTCTGGAGTCCATACTCTACACGGTAGAGCAATAGCATTTGCAACTGGAATCAAGCTTGCTAATCCTTCGCTGGAAGTAATAGTGAATGGCGGAGACGGGGACTTACTGGGAATAGGAGTCGGTCATTTTGTTTCAGTAGGAAGAAGAAATATCGATATTACGGTAGTAATTCACGATAACGGCGTTTATGGTCTCACTAAAGGGCAAGCCTCTCCTACACTTCTGAGAGGAATAAAGACTAAGTCGTTACCTAAGCCCAATATTAACGATGCAATTAACCCTCTATCCCTGGCATTATCCTCTGGGTACACCTTCGTGGCTAGGGGATACGCCTATGACGTTAAACACCTCAAAGAATTGATAAAGATGGCTATAAAGCACAAGGGTTTAGCAGTAATAGATGTACTTCAACCTTGTCCAACATATAATGATATAAACACTAAGGAATGGTACGACAAAAGGGTCTATAAACTCGAGGAACAGTCTGACTGGGATCCAGTAGTGAGGAATGAGAACGAGGTCAAGGATAAGCTAAAGAAAGCATTAGAGAAGAGTCTAGAGTGGGGAGATAGGATACCCATTGGAGTATTCTATAAGAATGAAACAATCCCATCTTTTGAGGAAAGAATTAGCCAAACTGCACCTTCTTACTATCATTATTATCCCTCCTCTCAACCAATTGATATAGAAGGTAAATTAAATACCCTTATAGACGATATCCTGAAAGAGAAGAAAGTAGAGAATTAGATCTCAAGTTTTCCGTTTTTTAAATAAATTTTTTTGAAAGTAGGCGGCAAGTTTGTTAAGTCTTTCTGTGAGGCGATCATTACACAGCACCAGTCCTTATATTCCCATGGATCTTGATCTCTAAGGAAAAACGACTTTAACCTATCTGGAACGGAGCTTTCAAGAATTTTATAGTCTTGAAAGGTTGAATAAACAGCGTAAATGTTATCAGCTTGTATTTCTTTGTCTAATACTCTCCATACTACCGGTCTTGCCTTGACTTTCTCCCAAGGTTCAACTACTTCTCCGACCTTAAACCCTGCTGGAGCTGTGCCTACTACTTCTAATATTTCTTTCATTTCAACTTTTCCTTCACTATCAATAATTACTAGCGTATCGCCTTTCGGATAATAGAAGTAGTACTTGTTAGATGCAAAACCTAGTAGGACTACAAAAATCTTCTCGCCGTTATAATTTAAGAAGTACTCTTCAACAGTCAAAAGCTATACCCGAACATAAAACGTGATTTGGATCTAATGAATTTTTCAGTAACCTTAGAGAGGTATAGGAATAACCCAAACAATCCTCACCATCTCTACACCCCTTTTCGATCACTACAGTGTAATCCTCACTGCGTAATGAAAGAGCTTTTTCGTCACACGTTCTAACATATCCACTTCCGTAAAACGCTATCCCAGAGGAGAATTTTTTTAAAAGTTGTAATTCTTCACCTCTGGCTGTAACTACCCCGTAGATCCTTTCGCATCTCATACCCGTTGGTAAAATGCCTTCTATTACTTCTGAGTTTTTTGAGATCTTTTCAATATAACTTGAAAATCCTGCAAAAATTGCATAGGTGGAGATCTTCGAAGAGTCTAGAAAGGATACTATTCCCCACGGGTTTTCTCGTACAATATCTTCCGGTCTGTCGACTTTTACTGATATTATTTTCTCGGGTTTAGGCAAAACTTTGATATAAAGTTCTAGGTAAATACCCAAGGTTCCTAAGGCTCCCGAGAGAGCTTTCCAAATCTTGTAACCGCTGGAGAACTTGGTAGTCTTTCCCCCGCTCTTTATTAATTTACCGTCACCGGTGACTATTTTCGCCCCTAATATCAAGTCTCTAGGATAAGGGTACCATAGGGAGAACGGTGAGGGTAAATTAGTTGATATCAGACCGCCGATAGTACCTTCGTAAAATGCAGGAAAGAACAAGTTGTTATTGGACAGATGTTCTTGAAGGTCGTTGAATCTAACCCCGCTTTGAACAGACATGTAGAGGTCAGAAGTGGAGCTTTCCAAGATTTTGTTTAACCTTATAGTGGATATACAAATTTCGAATGGTTTTTCGACTACGTGGTGAGTTCCCAGTCCCAGAACGTGAACTTTCTTACCGCTATTATTAGCGTTTCGTACGATTTCTAAGATCTCTTCATAACTTGTAGGTTCAAACAATTCCTTACATTTCATGATTGTGTATAAACATTTTAAACTATAATAACAATTTAAGCTTGTGCAATTAATTGACGAGCTAAAGCAGATCGTAGGAGAGGAATGGGTGATTTCTTCTGACGAAAAAAAGCTATACGGTTTTGACGGTCTATCCGCTGTTAAGGGAGAACCAGAACTTGTTATTCTACCGGGAAGTGAAGAAGAAGTCGTTAAGGTAGTAAGGTTGTTAATTTCACGGAGAAAGAAAGTGATAGTCAGAGGTTCAGGTACCAGTCTTAGCGGAGCTACAGTTCCGCTTAATGGTGATGAAGTAGTTGTAGGCTTAAGCAGGATTAACAAGGTATACAGTATACAAGGCTTAGAAATAGAAGTAGGTCCGGGTATAGTTAACGCCATAGTTACTAAAAACGCTCCTTCTCACTTATTTTACGCACCAGATCCTGCAAGTTACCAAGTTTCAAGTATCGGAGGTAATATATCACATGACTCGGGAGGTATTCATGTTGTTAAGTACGGCCCTACTTACAACAGTGTAATAAGATTAAAGGTAATTTTGCCGAACGGTGAGATTGAGGAATTTAAGCCTTCACCGTTTCTCAACCCTAGTAGTATATTTATAGGGGCAGAGGGCACGCTCGGAGCTATACTTAGAGCTAGACTTAGATTATTTGTGCGACCTAAGGAGAAAAAAAGTGTAATAGCTTCATTTAACTCATTAAGGGATGCGGCGAATACGATAGTGGAGATATTCAAAAGCGGTGTAATACCTTCGGCTTTAGAGATGATGGACAGATACTCGATTATAGCTATAGAAAAGAGCAGATATAAGGCAGGTCTGCCAGAGAGTGAAGCACTGCTATTAATAGAGCTTGACGGTTCGCAAGTATCCGAGGAAGAGAGTAGAGTGAAATATGTGATAAGTAACAACGGAGGAGAAATAATAAGCACTAAGGACGAGTCGAAGTATTGGAATGCAAGGAAAGGTGCTTTTCCTGCCATGGGAACTATATCCCCCGCATATATAACTCTGGACTGTAACGTGTTGAGAAGCAATTTGGCTGAAACATTAGAAAAAATCAGGGAGATATCCAGGAAATATAATGTCTATATTGCTAATGTGTTTCATGCAGGGGACGGTAATCTACACCCTCTAATTTCCTATAATCCGGAGGACTTCGATAGCTTTTATAGGGCAGTCAGGGCGAGTGATGAAATAGAAAAGCTAGTGATAAATAACGGCGGTGTGCCTTCAGGTGAACACGGAATAGGGATCGAGAAGGTTAAGTATCTCGGAGTATATTACGACGAGATAAGTTTGGACGTAATGAAGAGGTTAAAAATAACGTTCGACCCGGAAGGTTTGTTCAATCCGTGTAAGATGTTCGGTAATTGTAAAGTAAATTCGAGAGAGTTAAAGGTGTTATGGGAATGGGATTAAAAGAAGAGCTTTCTAAATGTGTGCATTGTGGGTTCTGTCTTGAGGTTTGTCCTACTTACGTAATAACTAGGTCTGAAACTCATTCACCACGCGGTAGGATTACAGCCGTGAAATTAGGTATTAGCAGTGTAGGTCTTAACACTTGTATGTTCTGCAGGAGATGCGAACTTGCATGCCCCAGCGGGGTGAAATACTCAGATATAATAACTTCAGTCCGTAAACCCAATGTAATAGAGAAAGTTTTGGTAAGAATGCTAGAGAGACCCGAGACACTCACTCCCTTTATAAAACCCGTACTTAGGTTGAACGGCTTCACCCCGCTGAGTTATGAGGAAGAGGATTACGATCTGGTGTTGTTCCCGGGATGTATAATGTCCGTAGTCTTTAGGAGTACTGTGGAGAATGCGTTGAGGTTTTTGAAGAATCGAGGGTATAGAGTGAAGATTCTGAACGGTTGTTGTGGATTGGCTCACACTCATGTAGGAGAGACCAGGAGAGCTGAAGAGCTAATAAGTAAGCTGAAGGAAATTAAGAAGCCGATAGTTTCTCTTTCGTCTAACTGTTCGGCTCATATGAAGGAGAAGGGTTTAAACGTATATGACTTCTCAGAGTTTTTAATCAAGTTCGTTAAGGAATTACCTAAAAAGGATATGGAAGTCACTTTACATCAACCTTGCCACGCTCACTTATTAGGGATCGATAAGTATGACAGACAAGTTTTAGAAATGATGGGGATTAGGATTAGAGAAGCTGAGGAACCGTCCTTCGAATGCGGTGCTGGAGGTGATTACTTTATCTTTAATAAGAATATGGCTAGTCAAGTTATGCAAATTAAGAAGGAGAAGACTCTGAAGAGCGGAGTGAATACAGTAGTCTCTACAAACCCTTCTTGTTCTATTGCTTTCATTAAAATGGGCTTAAACCCAATACATATTGCTGATTTGATTTTTAAATAATGAGTCTTTTTACCTTACTCTTCTCTTATCTGTTTAGACTAAGAAGTATTATGAGAAGAATCGGAATTAAAGACTGTGAAGATAAGAGTCTAGACATGATAATAACAGTCATTAACCAAAAGGGTGGGGTCGGTAAGACTACAACCTCCGTAAATCTCGCTTATTCTTTAGCTAAAACAAAAAACACAGCGTTAATAGATTTGGATCCCGAGGGAGGAGCCACTGTATCCTTCGGAATAAAAAGGGAAAAGAAAGATTATCCCTTAGGAGGTAAAAGCGTAAATATTTTTAACGTTGAGATGTTCCCTGCCCACATTGGGTTATTGAAGGTGGAACTTAACGGAGATATCGAGTCTACAGTCTCTACTCTACGTAAGATAGCCGAATCTTTCGACTACCTAGTTATAGATACACCTCCCAACTTAGGTACGTTGTCAGTATCAGCTATGATGGCGGCAGACAAGATCGTTACGCCGATAACCCCGCAGCCATTGGTACTCGAGGCGGCAAAAAATCTTGACTCTAGACTCGTAAGTCTTAACAAGAAAGCCTTCGCTGTTACTAACATGAGTAAAAAGGCTGTAAACGTTGATTATTCTGCAGTGAAGAGTATAGATATCGCAATACCTCAATCTAAACTATTCTCTGAAGCCACTAGACTCGGCGTTCCGGCAGTCAGGTATGAAGAGTTCAGAGTCAAGAAAACTAAGTTAGGAAGTCTTTACGAAAAGTTAGCTAAGATGGTGATCGAGTGATGAGTGAGTTAGATCTCATAATAAAAAGAAAAAAAAGTGACGTTGAGAGCAATGAGGTAAAAAAAGAAAATTCTGAAACCGAGGTTAAACAACTTGTTGAGACAAAAGATATAAGTAAAATAGAAGGAAACTCTACAAAAGAATTAAATAGTTCCAACAAGGAAGACAAGTCTCCAGATGTAAAATCCGAGAAGGATAAATCGCTTGTAATAAAGGAGAAAATGAAAGAGTTCATTCAAAAGGATCCTAAGATTGGTGTATGGAGCTATCAGGCATTTTTAGTGCTTCAGTATCTCTATCACACGGTACCTAGCTTTAAAATGAGCAAAGTAGCTAAAGAAGCCCTAGAGAAAGGTCTAAGTGAAATGTATCCTGAACTATTTAAAATTGCAACGGAATTAGCTAAAGAAGAAAAGAAAATTTAAGGGTATTTCATGCCTCAACACTTATTCATAACTTAAAATTGTTAGAGCTAGTCTTTTTCACAAACTTAACGTAAACTAGACCTAATGCAGAGATTATGAAAAGTAGTAACCCAACTCCTAGTATGATAAAATCCGCCTCTAATAACACGGAAGTATGAATTAGTAATACTGTAAATGACGTTGTATGTGTATTAGTTATTGTAGCTTGTGATACGCTATAAATATTGTCTACTTGATTGTTGTTTTGAACCTTACCTACTTCTTGAAGGTTAGCAGGAGCAAGAGCAGGAGGCTGTCCTTGGACTAGCATATCAGCACTTGTCACTACTACTGAGGAGTTAGGAGGTACTGTAATTTTTTCTTCATAATGATAAATAAGATAGTCACCAACTCCGATACCAATTATCAGCAAGAGAATTGATATCAGTAATATAATTTTCCACTTAATCATAATTTGTAAACTTTGCCTCGCCAAAATATATACTTTTCCTTGTAAGCTAATATTGCTATCGCCAAAGTGAAGAAAATTGCCGGGACCGACATAATTGACGGTATAATAGAACTAGTGATACCTATCGTAAAACTTCCTCTTATTAAATTCTTTATTATCCATATTAACATTGGTGTAAGGAAAAAAACGTTATGAGTTAGAAAGAACGAGAGGATAAAAAGTGAGAAGAAGAAAGCTACCAATAAGAACCCTTTGTATCCTTTATTAGAATATATCCTAACCGTTAGTATCTGCCTTTTGGTCCATCTGAGTAAGTCTTTTTCATCGAAAACGTTTAAAGGCATAGCATTAAATACGAAACCTATTTTACCTCTTTCCTTTGCTAACCTTGATAGTGTACAATCGTCGCACCACTGTGTCTTAAGTTCTTCGATAACATCTCTAGTAAAGAAATCCTGCCTGAAAGCCATAGAACCTCCCCAGAGAAAAGTTCCACCAATCGCTTGTGACTCAAAGCCAAAAGTCCAAAATCCCGCCCTTATTAGGTTTTTTATAGTGAGTCTATATGGCTTAGGCCATGAGAAAACTGTAGTCGCCACATAGTTTGATAAGGGTGAAATCAACTCTCTTAACCAGTTTTTAGGGTAATATGTATCCGAGTCCGCGAAGACGATTATATCTCCTTTAGCGTATTTTAAACCGGTCAGTTGTGCCCTAATTTTACCACTACACCGAGAACAAGTTTCCTCGGAAACTACAATCTTAACGTTGTGCTCCTTTAATACGTCTACGATCGGGTCTCTTAGGTCATCCACAACATAAATAACCTCATAATCCTCATAATCCTGACTAAGTAAGGACTTAACATTATTATCAGCGTTTATATCAAGACCTCTTACGGGAACTATTACCGAGGCTTTTCCTCTAAAGTCCCCTCTGACTGATCTCTTGAGCTTGATTTCTTGTACTATTTGGTAAAGTAACAATATGTCTGCCACAATTGGTAAAGTCAATAATATTACGTAGATCAACATATTCTAATCCAAGACGGCTAAGTAAGTTTAAAGCGTTTTCACTAATTCCTGGAGCTACAAGAATTCCCCTTACTAATTGATCTCTTTCTCGAAAATACATCACATATCGATATAGCTGTGACACGGCCTGCAAAGTTGCCTTAGAACGTTTAAACTCTAGGACAATATAATTGCCTTTATTATCTTTACCCAACAAGTCTATCTTACCGTAAGGTGTATTATATTCTTTTTGTAAAGGTTTAAATCCCTCCTCAATCAGCTCAGGTTTCGAAATTACCAAGTCTACTTCATCTTTCTCGCTTCCCACTAGGATGAAGTTCCCTTCTTCTACTACTGAAGAGGTTATAAAAAATACTCTAGACGCTAAAATCTCGAGTTTTTCCTTCGGTCTCTTTCTTACAGCCTTAATCCTAAAGACTCCGCTCTCTATACTCACCTCTATTATTGAGCCAGGCGGTTGCCAATTAATTGGTTCTCTTTTAGTACCCTCGTGAACAATAACACTTCCATCAGCCTTGACTATAATAAGCCTTCTCGATGAGGAAGCTTTGGAGAAAGCTCTACCCTCATATAATATTTCACATTCTGCAAGAATCGTAATTAGTGACCTGCTAAGATTTCTCTCAACAAAATCCTTTGCCTCCTCAAAATTAGGATTTAGTAATACCTCATACACAGTATTACCTACATACAATGAAATATTTAAATAAGTTACAAAGAAAGGGGGTTTAAGGGGGCGGAAAGCTTCGCCAGCGGAGATGGATAGCCCACTTATATTTAAATACTTCTTTGCCAAAATTTCTCTTAGTGACGCTAATGACGCTCTTCCCCAGCTCGATTGAGGGCTTAATGGGACTGTGGGAGGAGCAACCGTTATCTTCCTTCTCCCTTAAGGGACTAGAGCTCGGCAATGAAAGTCCCCCTGTGGGGGATACCCACACACCCCCAATGCTATATTCAAATGGGAGTGGTTCTCTGAGCCACTCGACTGCCCACCAGATGAGAGATGTAAACCCGAATCGATGGTGGGAACTATGAACCCCTTGGAAGAGAACCCTCGACCCTTCCATGGTGGGGAGCTTCCAGTATAAAAACTTTCCTTGAAAATCGAGCATAGTCCACACTACTTACGCCATGGAACCTGCTTTACTTACTAGCGTTAAACTGCTTATTTTAGTACAATTAATTTATCTTTTGATACATCTATTCCTGCAACTGGGGGCCTCCAATTGTACTCACCCTTATGTTTTATTCGGGCTTTTTGCCCAACTTCCGGTCCGAGTTGGAGGCGGCCAAGCTCCCCACCGGGCTTTAAGCCCAAGGAGCGTCACGGCCTACACCCCAGTCAGATCTGTATTACCCAGATCTGACTAATATGTTTTATATAAGGAAGTCAGCGAAGAGTGAAGAGTCTCTAACTTACACTCTGCACATCTTTTTCAGATAATCTATTACCTCCTTAACTTCCAGGATAGTAGGGTGTAGAGATGAGAGTACAGAGAGAACCTTTAGTGAGTCTTCACTCCACGTTTCGCAGTCTTCAGCATACTCCAGAGTCACGTTAGATTTCTCCTTTAACTTAAGCTTGGCACATCCTTTATTAGTTTTTATAGACAGTCTAAGGATCCTTTGAGGTATTACATCACCTGGCATGTTTAAGTTTCTATCAAAGAAGATCTTGTTAAGTTCTATTTCCAGCTCTGAAACCTCAAAGTCTAAATAGCTAGTAGGTTTAATAGCAGTAGGTTTTTCCACTAAGTCTTCTACATAACGTTTGATTAGAGATATTGGTAAGTCGAACTCTATGGAAGCTTTAGTTAAACCATCTAAGATAATTTCTCTTACGTTCTTTAGCTCTGCCTTAATGGACTCTTCAGCCTCGTTCCCTTTTTTAACTACCAAATTATGGGGGTCGAAGAATCTACCGTTTTCAAAACTGACTCTAGAGCTACTAGTGTGGAGTTTTATTATTTTGATGTTATTTCTAAGGGAAGACTCTAGATTTATCAGCTTATAGTTGTACACGAATTCAACCGAACTCTCCGAGCAACGAAATGTGAAGCTAACCTCGCTCATGTTCTCAACCTAGCCCCTCCATCTACGGGTATAACTACACCATTTATCCATTCGGCCTCATCGGTTAATAACCATACTACAACTTTCGCAAAGTCTTCTGGCGGAGCCTTAAAGTCTCCCAATCTTCTCATCTTCTTCCAATCCCTACCTGGGACAAATTCCCCATCTATTACACTTGGTGCAATACCCACAACTCTTATTCCTTGGTCTATTAACTCGGAGGCTAAAGTCTCTACTGCCTTTGCTATTCCAGCTTTTGCTATACTGTAAGATAGTTGGAAAGGTAGAGGTGTATATATTCCCCTTATTGCTGAAATTAATACTATCGTAGATCCTTTCCTTAGTCTAGAGAGGGAACTCTTCACTACGTAGAGAGGGACCTTAACGTGATTGGTCAACATTTCGTCTAACCCCTTGAGGTCATCTATTTTGTCTTCTACATAACCGCCCACTGTTATCACCAGATCAGTGAAGTCTCCCGCTTTGTTCACTGTCTCTTCAGCTTTTTGCGGAGTTGATACGTCTCCCACAACATATTTGCAGTTTCGTAAATTTTCGCATATCTCTTTGAGCTTCTTTTCATTCCTTGAATTTATTATAACCTCAGCTCCTTCACTTGAGGAAAAATAGGCTATAGCGTACCCTAGTCCTTTGCTTGTCCCTACAACAAAAACTTTCTTTCCTTCCAGCCTTCCCATTATAAAACTATAGTTAACCGTTTAATTTAAGTAATAATTTAATTTTTTCAGGTGATGTTATAGGCATACTACACGAAGTCCCCTTACATACGTAAGCCCTACTATTTCCTTGGTTAAACTTTATCATCGCTTTGATAAATGATGGAAGGAAATCTGCGTTATCGGGGCTAACTTTCTCAACCATTTTCATGGGGTGATACGCGAGTAGTGCGGTTTTATGAAGTTCATCAGCCTTTCCGTCTTTTTCATCTACAATTACTATATGAGCCGTTCCTTTAACTAATGACGCAGTAACGTGAGCTATCCCTGCAACGAATAATGGGTTTGGAGCGAAAGGAACCTTTACGTTCGCTATCTCTCCTTTCATGACGCTGGTCTTCAAAAATCCTTTAAGGGCCAATGAGGCTACTGACTCATTTGGAGAGTCAATAGGATAGCTATAGTCTAGACTCTTTAGTTGTCCTTCTAACGCGAAGATCAAATCCTTGTACTTTACGTTTCCGGTTACTTCATATGCTGAAATTACGGCTAACAAGGCTGCAGCATAGTCCTCCGGCAGTCCGTCTTTTCCTCCTCCTATTCTTCTAGTTATTTTACGAGAGAATTTATCTACTACTCTCAACGCTTCGTTTAATCCTTTACCAGTTATCACGCTCGACTCTAAGAGTGCTTGTGTGACACGGGCATTAGGATAAGTGTAAACGTTATCGTCTCTAAAAGGTGGTTTCCTATTCTTCACTCTATACTCTAGAAGTTTCATCCTGATCTCGCTAAGTTTGCCTAAAGGGTTGTTGACGAATTTTGATAGATCCTTGACGTCCATTACCCTCCTCAATACTTTTTTTCCTTCAATCTCTTCACCCCTATCGACGTTAAAAACCCTTATCCATAATCTGTAGTCTTCACCTTGTAATGCCTCTTTAAATTCATCTTCCGTCCAAGTATAGTAATACCCTTCTTTTCCCTCAGAATCTGCATCTAAGCTATTAGCAAATCCTTCACCGATAAACAGCTCCCTCAATATAAACTGTGAAGTCAAGTTTAAAGCGTCTAAGATTTCTGGATCTTGCGTCAATTGGTATGCATGTATGTAGTCTAATAATAACTCGGCATTGTCTATGAGTAGCTTTTCGAAATGCGGTACATACCATTCATCATCTACAGTATATCTGTGGAATCCTCCTCCTACCTGATCAAAGATCCCTCCGTAGTACATCTTCTTTAGAGTGTAAGTTGAAAGTTTCAGCTCGGTATCATCCTTTGTGTAGTAGGAATATGCCATTAGTAGCTCATCTATTGTTGGGTGCGGGAACTTCATTGTTCCTTGAAGACCACCGTGATCAAAGTCATAATTAGAGATTATTGCTGACACGACTTCTTCTACCTTATCCCAATCGGGGTTGTCTACTAAATACTCTATATTCTTCAAAGAAGAGTGAAGGGTCGAAGGTACCTGTAGTATTTTATCTCTTTCTTCCCTCCAGATTCTATTAAGTTCTTGTAAAAGCCTTTTGAAACCTATTCTCCCATAAGCGTCCTCAGGAGGGAAATAAGTTCCCCCGTAGAAGACTTTACCGTCAGGGGTCATGAAAACAGTTAAGGGCCAACCAGATTCCCCGGTCAGTGAACTTACGGCAAGCTGAAGCTGTTTATCTAAGTCTGGCATCTCGTCCCTATCCACTTTTATAGCGACGTAGTACTTGTTGATCAGTTCTATTACTTCTCTGTCTTTATAAGTAGTTTCGTCCATTACGTGACACCAATGGCACCATGAAGCGCCTACGTCTACTAAGATTAGTTTATCCTCTTCCCTAGCCTTTTTAAAGGCATCGTCACTCCACGGATACCAGTCTATCTCACTATCGGCTGATAGTCTAAGAAATGAGCTTTCAGCGTCTTTTAATCTGTTCATACAGTATTATATATATTCCACGTTAATAACAGTTAGTTAGAAGAACTTTTTCTCCTGAAAAATAAGTAAAAAGCCAGAGCTATTATACCAAGTGCAATACCAGTCATGTTCAGCGACATTTTAGCATGCGATGAGATATTTTTGTTTGGTAGAAAAGTTACGTTTACACTGGTTGAGCCGTTTACTAGCATAACGTAAAAGTTACTCTTTATATCGTGATTAAAAACCACGTTCTGATCGAAAGGGACATTTATATATATGAAGCTGTAATTTTCGACTGTAAACGTTTTGTTTTCTGAGATATAGTATGAACTTCCGTTACTCAGCTGTACGGTCACTATGCCTTTCCCGAAAATATGGATAGATAAATTTACATAGCTCGTTATAGCTGTAACGTTAATTGTTGTAGGTCCATTAATATTTAATGATGTGTTACTAACTTTTCTCCCGTCTATGAGCACGACGTATCCTAGTGATATAGGTAATGCCTTAAGTGTCACTTCACCTGATAGGGTTAACGTAGTATTACGGTCTATTAAAATATCTGAGTTATTGTAGATTACGTTCACAATTACTGGTCCTTCTAATAAAAACTTCACTGGATAAGATGTTTCACTAAGGGCGGTTAAAACGTAGGGATACAATGCTGATATGATGATGAGTGAGAATAACGTGATAAAGGATAATATTTTCATATAACTTCAACAGCTCATAAAAAGAGAGGGACGTATACGAAAGTTAAAGTATTATTTTACCTCTTTCGTATATGGATTCAGAGACTTCTTTATAGGGCAGTATTATAGTGTCCTTATTGATCAAAACATTGTCATATGTTAAAACTTCGTCACCTAATATCGAACTCTCTATCCTGTTCCACTTACCTACAGTGACGCTATCACCTAGAATACTCTCGGCTATGGTCGTAAAATCTCCTATATTAGCTCCCTGCATTAATATGCTCTCCTCTATATAGTCTCCCTTTCCGATCTTCCCTCTTTTTCCTATTATGGAATTCCTAATTACCGAGTCGTCATTTATCATAACCTCATTGCCTATGTAGAAAGGTGGTCTAAGCTCAGCCCTCTCACTAACCTTAGCGTTCTCACTAACATAACCTTTAGGAAACTTAAGGGCTAAAAGCTCTAGGTTAATTCTCATATAATCAGAAGGAATTCCTATATCCATCCATAGACCTTTGTAAGGATAAACTGCAATACACGTTCCTGAAGATATGAGTCTTGGTAAAAAATCTCTAGCTATCGAAATACTATTCCCGTTTTCTAATCCGTCGATTTTATCGAATAATTTTTTCTTAAATACATACACTCCGGCATTAATTAAATTACTTACCGGTATTTTGGGCTTCTCTATTATCTGAACCAATCTGTAGTCATCTACTACTAAAACACCATATCTTTTAGGATCTTCAACTTGAGTTCCTACGATTGTTGCGTCACACCCTTTACTTTGGTGGAAATCTATAAGCCTTTTATAGTCGACCTCATTATAAATATCACCATACACGACTATAACGTCCTCAGATAGTTCGTACTGGCTGCTTATCATCTTTAGGGGTCCTGCATCACCTAACCTTTCCTTTTCAACTATTGGTATTACGTTCCTATTAGTAACCTTTATGTGCTCTAGGATCTTATCCGCCATCACACGTAGAGATAGGTATACATTATCGACTTGTGAAGACTCTAGAGCATCTAGTATATAGTCTACAAGTGGTTTATCTAGTATTGGAAGAAGTGCTTTTGGCTTAGTCATGCTCAATGGTCTAAGCCTTGTGGCATAACCACCAGCCAGTACTATTGCGGAGACCATATATAAAATTTAGAAAATGTAATAAAAATTTTACTTGTTTAGGTACTTCTGAAGCTTTTTGTCCGCATCGTCCCAGTTAACTACGTTCCACCAAGCGTTTATATAATCGGCTCTCTTGTTCTTGTATTGTAAGTAGTAAGCATGTTCAAACTCATCGAGGATTAAGATTATCGGTAGCTCGGCTATGTGGTTCTGGAAGTGGTTCTCAAACGTCGTTATCTCTAGATTACCTGATTCAGTATCGTAATATAATACTGTCCAACCTGTACCAGGTAAGCTATTAGCGGCTTCTGTGAATACTTGTTTGAATTTCTCAAAGCTTCCATATTGTTTTTCAATTAAGTCTCCTAATACTCCTCCAGGTTTCCCTCCTCCTTTACCAGCAGGAGCCATATTATTCCAATATAGAGCGTGTAACTTGTGCCCGTTTATATTGAATACTAGTCCTCTAAGTAAACCTTGAATATCATATTGCCCTGAGGTCAATTGTCCGTTAAGGATTTTTTCCATTCTTTCTAAGAATGTATTTGCACCATTTACATACCCTTTATGGTGCCCGTTGTAGTGTATATCTATTATGTCTTTGCTTATGTATGGTTCTAATGCATCTATTTTATAGGGTAACGGAGGCAGTTCGTATTTTTTAAATTGAATTGTTTGAGTCATATAGAGAGAGTGTTAGAGATAGGTTAAATATTTTGTTTAAATGATTTAGGCAATGAAGGCATTCTAATGTAAGTTGTTTTTTGTGAAGCGAGTTCTGTGATTTTCTTAACAATTCATGTCATTAAAATTATTATGTAACAGTTCTAATTCTATTTATGTTTTCCTCGTAGAAAGTAAATCATCCTAAATACCATATGTTTTTATAAGTTTTTAAATATAATTACAATCAATGTTGGATAGTATGCATGGTCTAGGTGATCCTAACACTTTAATCAGAAAAGCTCTGATAATGATCACCAATGGATTGCTCACATATGAGATTTCATTTTCACTAATTAAAAATAATGGTTCAGCAGAAATTTTATCAGCAATAATCTTTGCATTGTCGATTTTGATAGGAGATATACTAATTCCACTTACAGTAATAGGAGGGATTTTAACTGAATACCAAAATTATCTCACTTCTATTATTTCAACAGGAAAATTTTACTTTAATTCTAATTTCGAAGCATTTTTACTATCTTTGATATTTTTATTTGTAATACCCCTAATATCCCTAGTTAGATTTAGAAGTTCTAGATCTTTTATCACTAGTGGATCCATACTGTTATCCCAGTTTAACCCTATTTGGTCACTACTGTTATTTAGTGGAATATCTCAATCGGATAATTACACTATTAATGTGCTTTCGGCTATCCCTATAGCCATAATTTTTCCTTTGTACTTTTACGGTAATTTCTTAGGAATTGTAATAGTGGCAATGATAATAATAGCTGCAGTTACTTATGCTATAAAATCGTACTACGGATTAGTTGGTGTAGTCTTCGTTGCGTTGGCATATATATTGTTAACAAAATTAGGCTATACTATATCTATTCTGTCAGTAGTAGTAAGTCTAGCTATATACTCTTCTAATTTGATGGTCTCAATAGTAAGTTCTCAGTTTGAAAATAAGAAAGCTTATGAGACGTTAAAGAGTAGCTTAACAGAAGAACTAAAAAATATTAACTCTACACTCTATAGTCTGAAGGCCGAAGTGGCACAAGAAAACTCGGATATAAATAATATAATTAGCGGATATATAACTCAAATAACTAAGCTTCAAGATGAAGTTTTACGATGTAAGAACGTTGAATGTGAAGAAGAGGTAAAGAGTGAGCTAAGTAATGTGAGGAGAATGATAACAATGGAATTGAATAACTTAATATTTGATAAAATAAAGTCATATAATGACTTCTCTGAGAGACTAAAATTCTTAGGTATAAACATTCCTGAACTGGAGTATCCTAAGGAAGAAATAAAGATAGAGGAGTTCTTAGATTTTTATCATAATCTAAAGAATGTAGTTGATAAAAACATCTTAACAGCTACTAATATGGTAAATAACTTAATAGATAACTTGTCTAGGACTCTTGGAATCTATATGCAAAAGGTTAAAGTCATCAATATGGATAGTATAATAGAAAAAGTCGAGAGCATAGATATAAAAGACATAAATACTAAGCTAAACCTTTGTCTCAGTAAAGCTACTGAAATAAGTGAAATTTTACTAACAACACCGGATACGTTTGAGCTAAAGAAAGATATCGCTACTCTGCATTTGCAACAGTTTACAATAAATAAGCTAGTACAATCGTCGAAAGTTTTAGAAAGATTCACAAATGTGATCTTATCTGAGTTATCAATGTCTTATAGTGCGTTTAAGGATATATCTACTAGGTTCTCTACCCCTGAACTGAAGAGTCTTGAAGAAATAATGAATGGATTGGTTATAACTTTCCAGTCAGCGTATACTCCTTATTGTGAAAAAGTAAATAGGCTTTACGGCTCTTTAACCAATATAGAACAGATAATGGAATACGTGAGAGAAAGAGATGTAATCCTGCAATTAGAAGAAATAATAGATGCAATACTTCCTCAAATTAAGCAGAGAGACGTTATAGAATTGGAAGAATTAGGAATAAATCAGAAATACGCAGACTTCTTACTGAAAGCTCTAAATAATAGAGGAATTGCCGCTAAACTTGAAGGTAACAAAATTATATTAAGAAACGGAATCCACGGGGAATAATTTTTAAACTCATTACTCTTTTATCTCAATCTCCTTATGCTTATTTCAGCATGATCACCAACTATGTCACCTTTATATAGAAAATTTCTAGCATTTCTTAACAACTGGTGTGTACAAAGTACTCTGTCTTGATCAGCGACTATATTTAATACATCACCTGGTTTCATAGAAACTAAAATTTTAGAGATCTCCAATATAAATTCTTCACAAGATTTTCCTCTTAAATCCAATTTTATTTCTTGTGTCATAAATAACATTAAATAATTATAGTTTAAAAACTTATGAATCTAACTTCTTCTCTGTTAGATTTTGATAAAAGTTCATCCTCGCTCATAACCTTGGACCATAACTTTTCCGCATTCAATAGCATATAAGTATAAGCCTCACTGATCCTCTTCATGGTATCTTCCTCATTCAAGGGATGAATCCTCAGTCCTACTCTTCCTACAGTCCCTCCCCTAACCATTAGCCAGTGGGCGAATACTTCTACTGGATATTTTTTAGTTATCTCTTCAGAAGTCAATTTTCTTCTGTATAAATAGTACAGTTCACGAATAAAATTAGCAGATATAACTCTAAAGAACTGTTCTTTCCATTTATCCATATAATACTCTCCTTCCTTTACCATCACGTTACGTAAGTAATTATACATTTCAGAGGCAATGTTTTCATCAGTAAGCGAGAGGCCTGTAACAGCGTACACGAAGTCTTTTTGAGCCATAAAAGCGTCGAAATCTCTATTCACAAATAGCCATGCGGTTGCAGCAAAAGAGTTGACTATACCGGTCATCAGTTTGTCCACGAGCTTGTCTTTATCGATTTGTTGAGTAACTACTTTACCTTCTCTTATCATCTTAGCCAGTTCCTCAAAATCCACTACACCTGCATATACTAATTTCCCGTCTATGAAAACCGAAGGAGTAGATATCACTCCCCTTTCCAAAGCTATGAAGGGATAAAGTTGTGTATCAATTACTATTACTTTGCCTAATAGTCCTTCTTTCTCTAGATATTCTAACAGTAAGTTACATTCAGTGCAGGTCTTGTGCGTAAAGATTTCTACTTTCATAATCGAGTCTTTTTTGGATTGAAGCAATTTAGGTTTTTCTTCCACCATAGGCTATCGAACCTTCTGTCTAAGAGCCATACTTTTACATGATCATTAATTCCTCTAATCCCCCTCCCTATGGATTGTCTCACAGTCATTAATGCGGGGATTTTATAGAGGTACTCATCACTTTTTCTTCCTAGCCTTTCCGATATTTTTTGAGCAACTAACTTCGTATAATCGTCTGGAGGCGGATATGGAATTCCCACTATCACAACGTCGCTGATCAAACTCCTCCCGTCTTTCACCAGTTCTACCCCTTCCGTCAATTTCCCCCTACCTACTGCCCCTATTATAACCTTGTTGAATTTTTTTACAAACGAGTATAATGTCTCTATTTCGGAGTCCTCATCTTCTAAGTATTTTGGCACTTGTATAAACTCCATTACCCTACTCATTATCTCGTATGAGGGAAACACAGATAACACGTGAGTCTTCGCTTGATAATACACTTTTAGCAAGTAATCTCCATATTTTTTCCACATTATGTCTCCTCTACTATCGTATTTAGAAGTTACATCGATTGCTAAAATACATTCATAATCACCAGATACTTTTTCCTTAATTTCCCTCTCGACGTTAATATAAATTAAACTCCTCGTTACATTCCAGATCTTTTTGATGTAATCTTCAGGTGGAAGAGTTCCAGACATTAATAGAAACGTTAGGTCATTATCGTTTAGTATTTGCAAGAAATTTGATATATCAACGCTCTTCAAAACTATTTTATTTTTATGAATAAAAGGTACTAGTCCTTCACCATCTTTGTAGCTTTCGTAGAATTTAATTACAGAACCCAAATATATCCTTTTTATTTTCCTCTCCTTTATC
>NZ_JBBHKR010000047.1:0-79746 GCF_037389425.1 Stygiolobus sp. CP850M | reverse complement strand
GTCTCCCTCACCTTAAACCTTTTCTTCAATTCTTTACACTCTTATAAATTCCATTATTTTTTATGGATTAGATATTATCCTATCAGAAATATTTTTTCTAATATGATTTTGGGTCTACCGTAGAGGGCGGTATAGTCGGTGCTCTATGGGCACTGCCAGACCCATTGTTTTATAGTGGTTTCTTCGGGCCATTCATATATGCATACGCTCCCAACTGGGGGAAAATAATATTTCATCTACAAGCATTCCTACCCGGAGATATTATAATGGGTATTATAGGTGGGATTCTAGCATATTACATAGCTAGGGCGGTGGGACAGTGAATGTAATAGAGCTAAGAAACGTAGAGGTGGCATATACAGGTAGAGCCAAACCGTCTCTGGTAGTTCATGATTTTCACGTAGAGGAAGGAGAGTCTATTTTGATAGTGGGTAAGTCTGGATCCGGTAAGTCGACACTTATAAACGTAATCAATGGCGTAATCCCTAATATGATTTCTGCTAATGTAAAAGGGGAAATAAACGTCTTCGGTAAGGATCCGAGGAAGACTCCTATTTTCGATATTGCAAAAGAAGTGGGGACAGTTTTACAAGACCCTGAAATGCAGGTTTTTAATCACAAGGTCATAGACGAAATTGCGTTCGGTCCGGAGAACCTGATGTTACCCCCCGAAGAGATAATGAACAGAGTGATCGAGACATCAAAGATCACTGGAGTTCATGAACTTTTAGATATGGAGACGATACAGCTTTCTGGAGGTGAGTTACAGAGGACAGTCATTGCTTCAGTTTTGGCCATGAACCCTAAGGCTTTGATTCTTGATGAACCCACCTCTAATATCGATCCTGAGGGAACAGCTCAGATTTTTTCCCTTGTAAAGAAGTTCAGGCAGGAGAAAAGGACGTTAATAATTGTTGAACATAAGTTGGAAAGGGTTTTACCTTATGTTGATAGAGTAGTTTTAGTAGAAAAAGGCAGGTTAGTTTTTGACGTTAAAAAAGAGGAGCTTTTCGATAAGGTTCACCTCTTAAGGGAGGCCGGGGTGGAAGTACCGGATTACTATTCACACTTAGGAACCCGTAAATCCCTTAAAGATTACGTTTATATACCTCCACCTAGGATGAAAGGGGACAGCACAATTTTACATGCAGAGGTGAAAGTTTGGGACAAGAAGTCAAGTAAGGTAATAGTAGACACGTCTTTAACCTTACGTAAGGGTGAAATAACCGCACTAATGGGTAAGAACGGTGCCGGAAAGTCTACTCTGTTAAAGGCGATCATGGGTATTTTAGACCGTAATTTGAAGTCAGAGGTAAAGCTGGTAGTAGAGGGAAAGGACTTGAGCAAATCGAGTATTATGGAAAGGGGTGCTTACATTGGATACTTACCTCAAAACTTTGACGTGATGTTTATAAAAAGAACGGTTGAAGACGAAGTTGCTTTTGCTATGAAAAATAGAGGTATTTATAGTAGAGAGAGGCTGGACGAGATTCTAAAGATGTTTTCTTTATACGAAATAAGGCGTGAAGACCCTTTAATGCTGTCGATGGGTCAGAGGAGGAGGGTGGCTATGGCTTCAGTTATTGCTTCTGGTTCTAAAGTACTTTTAATGGACGAACCCACGAGCGGACAAGACTGGTATCACAGAGAGATGTTTGGAAAAGAAGTTCAGTACCTGAGAGATAAGGGATTTTCCTTCCTAATAGTCACGCATGACTCAAGGTTCGTAGATAAGTTCTGTGATAGAGTGGTAGTTATGGAAAAGGGAAGGATAGTTGCTGACGATAAACCGGAGGAAATATTTTCCAAAGAAGGGCTTGGGATTCATCCTCCCACGGAGTATTTGGTGATGAAATATGGTTCCTTGGAATTTCCTTTATGAAAATCCCCTAACTCAAAACGTGATAAGTTGGTTTCTGTTCTTTTATGGTGTAGCATTACCCGTCGTAATAATAATTGGTGCAATAGGTCTTAGGGGTTTTATCGAGCTGACCAGGTTTGAGAGAGGAAGTACATTCCTTTACAAATTGAATCCGATTACAAAGTTGGTTTTCGGAGTTGTGGTTATGGTTGTTGCTTCAACTACTATATGGTGGATAGGTGCTCTACTAACTCTAGCTATACTTCCTCTTTATCTAACTCTTAATAACGGTCTTAAGAAATTCCTTTACGTAATACTCTTAGTGTTCTCTACAATTATAGGCTCTACGTGGGCGATAGCTCCTTATACTCCCACTAGCGTTCTCGAGTTGGTATTCCCTAATCCTTCATCTTACGAAACCGTATGGGTGTGGCCGAGTTATTTCACTTATATGGGTTACGAGCCTGTCCTCACTTTGCAAGCGCTGATTTACGGTCTTCAGACATCCTTTAGGGTTACGGCAACACTAGTCTCAGCACTTCTTTTAATTCTCACAACTACAACTTCTGACATCTTTAGGATGTTCACCAAGATGAAGGTCCCACTCCCCATTACATTCTCCGTTATGGTCGGTGTCAGGACAGTGCCTAAGATCTTCGAAGTTTTAGATACTTCCGTAAAGATGCAGTTACTTAGAGGGTTAAGTCATAATAAGCCAAGGATTCTAAGGGTATTTTATTACCTTTACGCCGGAATAATGGCTATAGTCCCGGCAATAGTGTACTTATTTAGGGGAGCAAAAACATTGGCAATTTCAGCCGATACTAGAGGTTTCAGGGCTTATCCCAGCAGGACGTCATTAGTTAATCTAACTCTTGGTAAACTGGATTATATTATGTTTGCAGTGATAGTGTTATTAATCATTGTTGATATTGTTGCGAATTTAACCGGTTTCGGTAGGACGATACCTTACGTAGGATTGTAAGTCTTTTTATTAGGCAACTTTATAAATTACCTTCAAAATATCTATTAGGTGTTTCTGATGAAATCTATAATTAGGGACTTAATTATGCTATCTTTCGTAGTATTAATTTTACTCTCTCCAATAGCTTCTTCAGAGACCCCTACTGCTACTCCTATAAAGCACGTCATTATCATAATCGAAGAAAACCACTCTTTTGACAACTTGTTCGGTACATATCCCTTCGGATGGCCTCCTATAGTGAATAACATTACTCTATCTGTCATGTGGCCCGAAGGGCTTTACACCAATTATAGTCAGTTACAACAGTCTAAAAACGGAGTCCTGAGTTATATCACGGTACCCAACGTCCCTTGGTTTCCGTTAGCTGGTGTATCACATCCTTATTACGCTAATTCATGGGATACGATAGACCCTTACGAAGGTTGGTCATCATATCACGGGGATTATTGGTTCGGAAAGCCGATAGGCTTTGTCTACTACTCTGGCCCTCAGTCTATGGCTTACTTTTCCTATCAGCAGGTAGGGATATTATGGGATTACGCTGAGGAATATGTTTTAGCAGATAATTACTACGCTCCGGTATTAGGGCTTACGGAGCCTAACAGGGTTGCTTACTTAACCGGCGCACCTCCTAACTTCTTTACCGATAGTGCTTCTAATGTAATTCCAATTAATCAGACAATATTCTATCAGCTAAGCTCTTACGGTATCTCGTGGGACTATTTCGTTTATGATTATCAGGGAGGTATTCCTTGGCCGTTAAACGCGTTTATAGGGATTCAACAATATCAATCCCACATTCACGGCCTAGCTACGTTCTTTAACGACCTTAAGGACGGTGAACTACCGGCAGTAAGTTGGGTTATGTTAATCGGATGTAACGCTGACAAGTATGACATGCACCCACCTTACAACGTCACTAAGGGTGCTGTAGAGCTTAGTAACATTATAAACCAAGTAATGGAGAGCCCTTATTGGAACTCAACAGTAATATTCATAACGTTTGACGAAGGAGGAGGTTATTACGACCAAATCACCCCGCCTGCGATTAACACAATGGGCTTAGGACAAAGGACTCCTTTGCTTATAATATCCCCTTATGCTAAAGAGGCATGGATAGACAACTACACGCTTTCCGGTTATACTCTACTGGGGTTTATAGACTATAATTGGCATCTACCATGGCTTACGAAGTGGGTAGAGAATAGTGATGTGGAAGGTATTTTACAAGCTTTCAACTTCTCTTCGAAGCCAAGGCCTCCAATAATTTTGACGCCTAATAACTGGACTTATCCAATACCTTTACAGTACCCGGTTCATTACGGTTATATAGCTAAGGTATCTCAAGGACAGTCTTACGCTCAAGTGTACCCAGCCCCTGCAGTCTCATTCTTATTTCCCATGACATTTACGGGGTTTGCATTGATAGTAACGTCATTTTTAATAAGGTCTAAGAGGAAGCTTCTACTAAATTTATCATTAGTTTTAATGTTATTAGTTACCGGTATAGCTCTATACTATAACTCATCATTTGTGATGTATTCTTTCGTAGTTCAATACTATACATACTCGGGTCTAATAGGATTCTTAGCCGCGGGAGCACTAAGGTTGAGGTCTGGTAATAAGGTGGGAAGTAATGGATATAAATGAGGTAGGTTTTTTAGCCTCTTTTATTCCCTCCTCTTTCGAAGGATTTGAAATGAGTATATTTTGGAGCCTAGCGTCTTTGAAAGATAAAGCTAAAGCTAACATGGGTGTAATCAGTGGTATTTTGGTCGTTACACTAATGTTGTATTTAACTTTCATCATTCTACCTATTCTGGTGTCCGATGTAACAGAATATTATATGAAACTCTTGTTAGGACTTCTACTCGTGTCTTTAGCCACCTACTTCCTTTATGCGGACAATTATCCTGAACCGAACAGTGCTTTCCTGCTCGCCTTTATCGGTATTGTAGCTGAGGGACTGGAAGTCGATATATTTTCTGTAAGTGCATGGATAATATCTGGTAGTGCGTTGGGATTGATAGGGGGTTCCCTGGGTTTCTTATGGAGTTTATTTGTGTTTAGGGACTTGTCTAAAAGGATATCGAAAAAAGTACTGAAAGGATTAGCAGTTGCAATACTATATTCTGTTGGATTCATTGTACTTACCAGCGGGTTAGTTTAAATAACTTTTTTATGTTTTTAACTTATTTGCCCACTTTGGCTGAACCGAAAGTTTGGATCTTATTTACAGTAAACAAACAATAAGGTCTTCACACTCGTTGAAGAATTAAAGGTAAATTAAAATCCGACTAAGCGGTTAATATGAACGATTAGCTTTGTGTAGGATGCTTGCATATAAGGGAAAAAGCAAGGAGGAGTTGAAAAATTATGTCTCTTGTCTTGTAAAGGCTGCAGAAAAGGATCCTATTACTGGCGATGTTCATGGTGACGGGTGGGGTATAGTCGTGTATAGTGACAGCGGAACCTTAATTCACTACAGAAGTAGTTTGCCGATCTTTTCTGATAATAAATTGTGGAAAATATTAGATATTTTGGAAGGTCAGATTTGGGTGATCATACACGCTAGATTAGCTTCGCAGAAAGAATTAGTCGACTCGAAGTTCTCACACCCTTACATAGAGTCTACCCCACATGAGCTACTCTATTTTGCTCACAATGGTAGTGTTGATAAGTTTTCTTTAGGGAAATATTTGGGAATAGACCCTCAGTTTATGGTCGATTCGGAACTCATAGGGAAATTTCTCGTCAGGGAAGGATTGAGTAAAGAGTCTATAGACAAATTGAAGAAGTTTACTAAGAGTGCACTAAACTTATTCATCCTGAGGATCCCTAGGGAGAAAGGCATACCGCAACTCCTCTACGCCAATTTTTACAACGAAGATTACGTGAAAAAGAAAGGTATACCTAGTGAGTATTATAAACTCTACCGAAAAGGGAACGTAGTGTTTTCTTCTTCCTTATCTTATTTCTGCGAAAGTGGAGACGAAGTGGTGTTCGGTTCATTAGGGGAACTGTAGATACCTTATGAATGCTCTATGTGAACAAAGTTTATAGTATTATTTTTTGAGAGTGTATGTTATGAATATTATCAAGAGCTTTGATCACACTCGTTCACCTACTAGAAAGTTGAGGATCCCTATAGAGGGAATAAACGTATATATGTCGTCTACATTTCTCGTTAATTATCCCACAAGTATGGACGAGCCCAGAGAATCCGAAATAGAGATCAATATTCCTGAAATCGTAAACCTTCCAAATGAATTCTATCTTGTCTTAAGAGATGTGGATTCCGGCTCAGATCAAATGAGGTTATACTTTAAACTGGAGGGTCAAACGGAAAGTGTAGCACAAACAAGATCTACGAGGAAAATAAAACTTAAGAGACCCAATAATGAAACGAGGTATCACGTTGATATACAAGGGAAGAAATATTTGGTAGTTGTATCCTTCTACGTCCCGATTGTCATAAGGGAGAGCGGTACGCATAAGTTTCTTTTTGAGTTGATGATGGAAAGTCCTAAGGAAAACAGGATAGAATTTATAGAAAGATTTTGTATAATCCAAGACATAAGAGTGGAATATATTACGTCGAAAGTCTTTGATAATCAGTTCTATCAATCGATAGTAGGGAGTATATTAAGCTATGCATCAGAATATCCGCTAAATGTGTACAAATTTGAAAAAGGCGAACTTAAAGATATGGGTAAGACATTATACAAGCCTTGCAGAGCTTCTTACACGGGAAAGCGTGAGGAATTAGCTTGTCTCAACGCTTTGAGAGATGACTTAGATCGGTTGATAATAGAGTTAAAACCAAATAGACCGGACGAATACCTCATTTTAGTAGGAACCAAATCGATTACAGAGACGTTGGATAAGTCCTTTTCCGCTATATTCTTCGAAGAGCTTTTAGACTTCTTTACGGAGTTTGTCCCAATTTATATTGTAGGTAAACAAGCTGAGTACGTAGGCGGAACAGAGAAATTATTCATAAATATGTTTGTAGCTCCGCCAGAAAGAATAAAGGAATATGTGAAAAACTATTTAGATATTATATCTAGAAAAGAATTTGTGAATGACGTTGGTTATATAAGGGTAGAAGATTTGACTCTTGTAAAACAAGGAGATTTTTACCTATTAGTAACTCCTATAATCACGTTAGACTTTCTAAAAGAATTAATAGCGACAGTGAACAGAAACGAAACAGAGTCATCTTTATTATTATTAAAGAATTTTAAGGAATATCAAGTAAAGAAGATTAGAAAATATCAGTCAGAAATCCTCGAAAAATTATTAGGAAAGAAATTCAATTACGATACCCCTTCATTTTATTTCTCAAAGGCAATATACGAACTTACGAGTTCGGATTGTCGGAATTCTCACTATTATATTCCTTTTAGCAGTCTTTTACTTCAACGTGAAGGTAGTTACTTGTTTTCAATACCTTTCGTGGAGGAACAGTTGGGGTGTAAAGTTTACTACGGATTAGGGGATCTATTTGTAAATATCCTTTTAGACGGCAGTTTAATCCTCTTAGGCGGGATTGAGAAGGTTATAAACACTGTTAGGAACATAATCGAACGAGTGAACGAGTTAGACATAGATATTGTTAAACAACTAGATGCTAGACACGAGTTTCTGATGAGGTTTCTTAATGACTTAGTAGTAACAATTTTCTTTAACAATAAAACTCAGCCAAAGCCTGACGTAAGGAAAATAGCAGAACTCTCCATAAAAGCATTCGAAATCACTAGTGCTAAGTTAAAGTACGATATGCACCGAGTTTATGGATTATTAGAAAGAATATGTTATAACCCTAGATCCTCGTTCACAAGAAATATTCTCAGGCTTGTATACGACGACAATAGAGAGAAGTTTATTTATGATCTTATTCTAACTTTAAGGGACGCTTATTTCATAAAATTATTGGAGGCAAACGGAATTAAAGTCAGTAGAAGTCACTTTTATCTTCACGGTATAAATAAGGCTAACGTCACAAAGTCTGAGATAAAGAGTGCTACAACTAGTATGGAGGGATTAATCGATTTCTATTATAAACACTTAACAAGACACGGAAAGAGAGGTAAAGATGTAATGTTGCCTTTATTTAGGCAGTATATGCTAAACACGTTGATAAGAGGTCTGAGGCTCCCGCCTGAGAACGAGATACCGTCCAAATTTAACGCTGAGGAATTTGCATCGGTAATAAATGAGATCGATTGTGGCTTACCTTTTCCGGTTTCTTCTCAAAGTTCTCTCGGCGTGAAATCTACGGATTATGAGACTTTTAGGAATGTGGCTCTACCTATAATAATCTACGTGCCGGATAGAAATACAATAACAGTTAATAATAGGACGATAATAGTAACTAGAAAAAATTTTGAATTATTCTCTTTTACCACACCCATCATAACTTTAGAAGACGGTTTCAGTTTAAGCCATCACGGTCACAAAATTACGGTAAAGGGGGAACAAGTCTATCTTGAGCATGAGGGGAACGAACACCCTGAAATTATAATAACGTTAAAGTTTCCCCAAGCCGAGGAAGTTGTAAAGCTTATAGATGATGAGAAGAAATTTATAGAAAATTTTAACAAAATCTTTAACACTCATTATACTTCAGCCCTCACTATCATTAAAGACATCATAGACAACGCTAAGAGTCAAGGTTTGGCATTTATGTGTGCAAATATACAGCCTATGGTGAATCCGTCAGTAATCACTAGTAATAAGTTTAAGCCAGGGTCAATAAAGGTAGGACTTCTGACGTTAGGCAGGAGAGATGAAAGGGACACTGGCATTATATTGTAATCTCGTTTAACACGGAGAGTATTATATACCTTTACGTTTTTATAAACACTAAGTTAAGCTAAGAATTATGATTACGAAGGAACAACTATTGACTGTTCTTCAGGAATTATATGACGGCAAACCCGTCGCCTTTTCTAAAATAAAAAAGAAAATAAAAGAGAGTCCTGAGATAGTTGAGGAGCTTCTTAAGCAAATGGAAGGTGAGGGCTTGATAAGGAGATATGAAGTTGGAGGTGGTAAGGCTTACGAACCAGTTAAAACCGATCCGATAACTCAAATTCTTAATATGCTTAAGGAAATAAAGGAAGAGCTAAAGAGGTTAGAAGATCTGGTAAACGAGAAGTCTAAGATAGACTATTCCCTTTTTGACAAAATTTACGATGAAATAAAGGATAATTTAGGATATGCTTCCCTCCAATCAATAAGGGTTGAGTTGGGATTACCTAAGGAAGAATTTTACTCTAAGTTTAAGAACCATATAGAGTCTTTATACGACCTCATAGCAGGAGGTGAGGAGGGTTTAGTAAAGAAAGGTGTAGTTTACGGGATTATAAGAAGGAGGGGTAATGGGAAATGATATGTAATATACCTAAAGTAACTGTAACTACTTGGTCTTCCGATAAGATAGTATTAGCAGGCCCTACCTATAGGCAGTACTTAAATAAATCGTTAGAGATAATAAGCTCTAAGGACGTTGCGTCGATCATTGGACAACCTGGGATGGGAAAAACTACGATACTTAGGAAGGCTGAAGAGTCGTGTAAAGACAAAATGTTCACGTTCTTCCTTGATCTTGCCAGCAAAAACGAGATAGAAGACGAGTTCTGGAGTAAAGTAGACAAGTTTAAGCTTAGAGAGATAGTACTCCCGAAAATGGATAAGAAGAAGTACGGTTACACATTCTTTAAGAGGATTAGAGGCATAAACTTTGAGAAGCATTTAGAGGGTCTTTGCGATAAACTGAATGATCCCTTGATCAGGTTATATTGCATAAATTACACGAGAGATTTCGACGGTATGCTTAAACTTATAGGGGATCTAAAGTCAGTAACTGACGTAGTGTTATTTATAGATGAAGTTAGAGACTCACACTTACCTAAGATTCATAGGCTTATAAATTCAGGCCTTGCTGTACCGGTCTTAATGGCTATACCTACAGATGCTTATAACAAGGTCACAGACCTAGCTATAAGGAGAAGACTTGACGAGAGTAGGATAAGCCTTGATAGTGCGTTAACTGCGGATGATATAAGGGAAATCATAGAGGTTTACTGCAAACCACTAAGTGAAGAATTATATCCAATAGTTCTATCAATGTGGAACGGTAAAGAACTCAACACGGTCAGTTCTATCCTACAATACGTCAAAAATGAAGTTGATAAAGCAGTAAATGATTGTGGAAGTGAGGAGTTAAGTTGTGTAAAGGAGAAAGTTAAGAACTCCTATACTCTTAAAGACATAGAAACAGACTCAAAAACTCTAGAGAAAATGATAAGAGAAGAGTTAACAAACTTGGCTAAAGAATACGATATAACATATGTTCACCCCAGAGGTAAGAGAGTGGAAGTGAAAGGGAAAAATATCACGGTGGGTCTATTCTTCATTTACGGCGAATATGCTTATATAGGATTGGTGAAGTTAATGAATAATCAAGAAGTTGACTCGGAGACACAATTATTACCTTTCATCAATGTTATAGAGCATGATAAAAAGGAGTATAAAGTCGCTAAGAGATTCGTTATAACCAACGGAAAAATATCGTTAGAAGGTGTAGACAGCGTAGAATTATCAACGTTAGAAGTTGTGAGAATGATCCGTGGGGATACTGTTATCTTAGAGGAGAAAGTAAGGGGATTACTAAAAATTATTTTACTGTCACAAAAGGAAAGCAATGTAACCAACTCTGAAGTCGTGACATAACGTTTTTACCATGTTTTCACATTTCTTATTGTGATTGACGAAAGAATAATCAAGCTAATAGAAGTCGCAGAGGCTCTCAAAATCCCTTTGAAACTGTTAGGTGAATTGGAACTAGATGTCGGGAGTCTAAGAATTATTACCGCTGAGTCGTTGGACGTAGAGGATGTAAAGAGCTTACTAAACGTAAGTCACAAAAGAGCTACGATAAAAATTAACAAGAGCGGAGTGGTAGTGATCGACGAGGACCTGCGTAAGGAACTTCATCTCTATGCTGACCTTAAGGCTATATTAAAAGATATAAAAAGACTGTTTAGAATTGTGGAAAATCAAACCCCGAGTATAGTAATATATCATGGTTGGGACTTAGATAAACTTCAAAAAGTTTTGTATTTTGGTGTAAGAAAGGTCGAGTACTTTGAAGGGGACGGAAAGTTAATTATTAACGATCTGATTGAAGTCGATGCGTGGGACGAAAAATGCCTGACAAACGTTATGATGTATATAGGGGAGGTAGTAAAACCAGTAAAAATTGGTGATTGTAACTATTACTATCCAATCCTCGCGTTACTTATCCAAAAGGGAGGGATATTCGAAAGGGATTTTGCTAAGTTTGAATGCAATGAGGTCTCTCCTCCAGATTTGACCTTGTTGAAATTTATGATGATTAAAGACCTAAGGAACTGTTACAACGTACTGGGTGGTGATGTTAAGAGAAATATTGACGCGATCTTAACGGCAGAGGAAAAGTATACTAACGCTAACTTAGTTATACGAGACGGTAAGTATGAATGGGTGAATGAGGTAAGATAAGCCTTTTAGAATAAGCGGATAAGATTTATTAATGCGCTTCAAAATATCTAAATAATTAATCATGAGTGGGTCTAATACTCAGTATAATTACACTCCCTATAATAATAAGCCAACGTCTACTCAATCTCCTTATTCTCAAGCAAATTTAGTGAAATATTTGAAAGTGGGTGAAGTTTACCTAAACGGAATGGTGAGGTTACATCTATATTCTTTAGGGCAAGTTTATTTACTGTCAGCTCAAATAGACGGTACCCCCTATACATCTCAAGTTATTAATCCACCGTACTTGAGAAAGGGATATAATGAGGTAACGATATATTTCTCTGGAATGCTCAACTCATTAAAGGTAGGAGAGAGAGTTACAGTTATGCTAACAACAGCAGATAAGGATACTGTAGGCATTCCTGCGATTGTTTTAGTTTAGTTAACAAAATTATCCGTTATTCTCCATTTCGCTTATTACCTTCTGTATGACCACATTCATATTCTTTAAAATCTCAATATGTCTAATTAAAAATACTTCACCGTCCTCATTTAAAATATAAAAGGTTCTATTTCCGTCAGTCTCTTTTTCAACTACTCCATATCTTATCAATCTTTTCAGTGTTGTGAACACTAAGCTCTTTGGTATAGGTCTTCCGTATAAGTACTGTAAATCTTTTACTATATCTGCTGCTCTCGCTCTTTTTCCTCTTTTGTAGATTATAAATGAGACAAAGACTGGCAGTAGTCCTCGTAATATTATCATTCGTTCTCCTTTCATGTATGTGAAAAGAATAGATTATACTATATTATAATTTTTTGCAAAATAGTCAAAAAATTTTAATAAGTATTTCTTAAATGGTCTACTCTAATATTAAGAAAAAATCTATTTAATAAAAGATTTAATTATATTAGTTTAACATAAAGGAGAAAAAAGTATAGAAGTTAAACTTTATTAATTCTGTTTAGTCCTCACCTCTTTCATGCCGGAAATAACTCCCCAAGGGTAGAACACTGCTACTGAAACTATTGCTACAATAGCTGACGCTAAGTAGAAATTGATAAGGTTTAACGCACCGTCAGACCCTATGTAAGACATTAGTGTAAGGAACGCTATATAAACTATGTACCATAAAGAGTTGGTGAAGTTCTCCTTTATCTTGTAAATAACTCCAAATACTACTGAGCCTATAGTAAGTAGTAAGACCGCATAAGGGACTAGAGGCCAACCCGACCAGAATACGATCAGTGAAGCTGAAGCGAAAGCTATCCCAGCAATGATGGCACCCCCCGGAATGATTTTCCTAGATATGCCTTGCTTCCTTAATACCATCATGGCTACTGGATTAACTGAAAACCCGAGGTAACCGGCTACTACTGAATCAGTAATTAAGCCGTAAATCGTTGGTAATGGTGAAGAAATGTACGTTACTATTGCTCCTACTATCGCAAAGACTAATAAGGCCCAAGAGGGTATTGCGTATTTGTGATGTAAATCTTCCATCACTTTCGGGACGTATCCTGACCTCCCCATAGCAAATAGCACTCTGGTACCTGCTCCCAAGTATATATAGCCTGTAACAAAAGGTCCTATAATTCCTATTATAACCGTAAGTAATAATAACGCATTAGCATGATATGATGAAGCAATATCTATAAAGGGATTTCCAGGGAGAGATGATAAAGCGGACCAATCCCCCTCTTTAATTCCCAGTCCGATCCAGTTAATCGCTCCTACAAATGCAACTGCGAACAGTACATAAATTAGGGATTGTCCTAATACCGTCAAGATTATTCCTTCTTTAAGCTTATCTGGGTCTTTAGTCTCTTCAGCGTAATCCGGTAAAACTCTTATCCCTCCGAACGCAAACATTGCAAGGGGGACCGCTGAAAAAACTCCTGCTATTCCGAAAGGTAAGAAACCGTAAGAAGTGAAGTTACTAACGTTAAACGATACGAATATAACTCCTATAGCTACAGCAACGTACATGATAAGTTTAATAATACCGAAAGCTAAAGTTGACCTTCCAAAAACTTTTACACCAAAATAATTAAACGGAACGAATAATAAGAGTAGGATAACTCCTAATATAACACCTTGTAGTGTAGGTACACCCGTTTGTTGGTTGATCAAACTAGGGTAAAAGAAATCTAAACCTTCTACTACGGCTAAGGCCTCGATAGGTGGTATGAAAAGGTACCAGATCAAGTCAGCCATGGCGTTTATGAAATTTGTTACTCTTCCGTGACTGTACAAAGCATATCTTGAAGGACCTCCAGCTTCAGGATAAGTTAAGGATAACTCAACGTAAGTAAGGCTTACAAAGAAGTAGAAGATCGATCCCAATATCCAGCCCAACACTACACCCGGTCCTGCTACTGCCGCCATACCTGCTGAACTAAAGAGGACTCCAGTCCCTACTGCTCCCGCGATACCTATAACTACAAGTTCAATTAAACCTAATTCTTTACGTAATGGCATCATTACATATAAAGTATATAAGCCTATATAACCATTTATTAAAAAAGACAAGATAATTGTGTAACAAGAAATTAAAATTATACAAGTTAATTATCTGTAGTACTATTAAAAATTGAGTTCATTTGGACTTCCCTAAAGTAAGTATTTAAAATTACAATGAGATAAAATATTGTGAGAAAAACAGAACTAGGGTTTTGGTCAATATTTGTACTAACCCTTATTACAGCTTTTGTAGGTAGGAGTGTTACTTTAGGAACGGAAGCAATACATGCACTACTTGATGCCCTAGTAGTCTCGATTTCTGCATATATTATTAAAGTAGTCAATAAGAGGGATGGAATGTATACTTACGGTCTTCACAGATTAGAAGTAATGAGTGCTTTACTTAATATTTTTACCGTAATAATGGGTTCAATTCTAGGAGCTGCGTTTGCTGCTATATTCCTTCTTAATCGAGTCACTGATAACCCTTACATTCTTTTACTCTCCTCATTAGTGTCCCTTTTTATTTCAGTACTAGTAGTAAAAAGCGGAGAAGATGAGGACAAAAATACTGGAATTTTATTTCATGCTTTTGAAGATAGTTTAGTATACTTGATAGGTGCTGTAACGGGACTAGCAATAGTATTTACAAAATATTACTTCCTAGATCCAATTGCCGCGATTTCAACGATTCCCGTAATCCTATTTTTCTCTGTTGGTGTTTTAAAGAATTCTTATTATGTCTTTATGGAACGCTCTCCGGTTAATGTTAATGAAGTGAAAAGAGATCTGAATCCGATTTTTAAGGAAATAGACGATATACACGTCTGGAACTTATGCGATCACATTAGGATCGCTACACTACATGTAAGGGAAAATCCTGATATTACATTGAGCGAGTTAGACAAGAAGAGAGAGATGGCAGAGGATATATTGAAAAAGAAATTCGATATTACGCATGTAACTATACAGTTTGAGAGTGATATTCTCCACGAACACGAGTTTTGAATAAAAAGTTAAATAATATCGAGAACAAGATGGCTAGTGTCATTCAAAATTCTTTTAGTTGATTTCGATAACACTCTCTTCAATACAGACCCTTGCGTGGAACAGGCAGCTTTGGAATTATGGGGTCAGAAACTAACAAGTGAGCAGGTGAGAAAGGAGAAAAGTCCCGGTAAGAGTGCAATATATTCTCTAGCCTATACTAAATACCACTATTTAGCAGAGCCTAATGTCGATTTGATTGAGTATCTGAAACTAAGGATTAAACAAGGGGATAAAGTTTTTGTTTTAACGGCTAGGCATTGTTCCGTAAGGAGTTATGTTGATTTCTCCCTACTATCTCACGGTCTTATAGTAAATGGAGTTATTTGTAGGACAGATGACGAAATGAAGATGAAGGATGAAGAATGGAAAGCCCAGATAATCTATATTTTTAAGGGAGACGTCGAAGTTTATGATGATAAGGAAGAAAATCTAAAGTTTTTCTACGAGTCCAAGCTCCCAGTAAAGCTCTTCCTTGTCAAAAATAGGGTGATAACTCCTTATCTCAACAATTCAAATTTTACTTCGTAGGTAACTTTTTCTCCAGGCTGTATGACCTTAAGACCTATACCGTTATGGTAAGCATCAGGAGCTCCGCTCATAGGCTCAACTGCTACTGCGTTCTGGGTAGTGTATATTTGCACATAGTCCAGATTTTTCTTATTTATTTTAACCTCCGAGTACTCAGAGGAAAGCACTAACTCCTCGATAGGCATATAAAAACAATCATCGTATTGCTTAGTTCCGTCTACCTCTTCCTCAATCATCTCCCCAGTAGGTATTTTATTTATACTTACGCATTTCTTTCCCTTATTGGGGGTTAGATTCCATAATCCCTTAACAATAAAGTAAGGGTGAAAACCTACTGTGAGTGGTGCGTCAGAGTTACCAATGTTATTTATTTGAAGTCTGACAAGGATACTGCCAAAGTCTATGTCGTAGAGAGTGTTAACCTCTAACGAAGTGGGATAGCCTTCAGAATCAAGGCTTAATGACAGCGACACAGAGGTATCGTTTGATTTTACTATTTTCCATATTTTGTCCATAACTAGCCCGTGTATTGCATTTCCTTCAGCGTTGACTGGTAATGAGTATTCTTTTCCATTCCACGTGTACTTTCCGCCCTTTATCCTGTTAGCGAACGGTATTAATAACGCCATTCCCCCTCTTGTTTGTCTCTCCTTTCCTTGAAGTAAAACTTCCTTACCTTTCAAAGTTAAGCTGAACAAATAAGCACCTTTCTCGAGAATGACTGCCCTAGAGTCGCCTTTCCTTATCTCCATGAGAAGATATATTGTAAAAAAGGCTTTTAACTTACCGACGAGGCAAAGCCTCCGATAGCCCCGTTAATTATGTTAAATGCAATTATTAATCCCACATACGTCTGAATATAGGGTACGTGAAAGGCGTAGGGGAGAATAGAAAATATTAAATAACCTGCCCCTGTGTAGAACCCTAATTTTCTAGTTCCTCCGAGCTCTTTTACAATTAAGTTCGACCTGATAGGTGTTACAAAGGCTATGCTAAGAGCCAATACTATTAACTGTATTATTCCAAGAGTCGGTGTAATAAAAAGAGATATTATAGGTGAGATCGAGATCATCGACGGGGGGTAGAAAAATTTAACGGCTAAGGCAGTAATAGCCATGATTACGGTTAATACGAAAGAAAAACCTACACCTGCAGCTATGTTCCAGCTTAGATCCCTACTGTTCATCATCTTTAGTCCCACTAGTTTTTACGTCTCCGAAGACTTGTTTTATCGCCGCTTGGAACAGCGAGGGATTCGGAGTAGTCCCTCCTCCAGAGGATTGCCCTCCTGGCGTATTTCCTCCTTGAGTCCCTAGCATTACTCCGGTTGTAGTGTACGGTGCACCGCTGACTACTATTGTTGATAAATCTGGGAAATAAGGTATGCCCAAAGCCATGTTTACGCTTGCTGGGTCGCTTTTCTCGGCAAGAAGCCTCGCTAATCCTAACCTTACTGCGTCGTATATTTCAATACCTAGATCTCTTAATTGTAAGATCCTTCTGAGCTCTGGATCTTGGGGAATTAGCTTTATCATTCTTACTGATATTAACTCGACTCCTATCTCAGATAAGAACGTTTTGAGACCGGCTGTTACGGCAGTAGTTATATCGCCGAACTTCTTAAATACTTCGATTAGCTTCACGTGATTTAACACTTGACTTACCTCTTGGTCTACTATGGGTGATATATAAGTTGCTAGATCAGCGTCTCTGAAAAACTGAGCCCCGAACTGAACGTTAGTTATTAGCAATGAGGGGTTCTGGACTCTGAAATATACAGCTACTTCGTATTCCAGTGGTACAAGGTCGTCTGTTTGACTAACACCGGCTAGCCTAACTTCATGTCTTGTGGTCGAAATGAAATATACTACGGTGTCATAAGGTAGTTGGTTATATCTGAACTTAGAAAGAAAAGCTGAGAGCGGATTTGCTGGCGACTGTATGTTATGACTTCCAGGTGGTAGTTCAGCAGCTATTTGACCTTGGATCACCACTACACATCTCTCTGTCGGTTGCACTATTATTAAAGATTTTGAGGTAATATTTTCTTTAGGATATCTGAAAATTATTACATCTTGACCCATTGCCGAAGTTCCGTTGTCTAATTCAGTAGAAATTACTTGGCCTCTTATTGAAATTGACATACTTCTTCGAACTTTAACATTCTCTTATGAGTTTAAAAACCTTATCGATAGTAAAGCGTAAGCGGATTATAACACGACTTTCCTATGACGAGCATCTCATTGTTATTTATAAAATATTCACCAATAAAACATCAGATAGTTTAAATTATTATGTATGCATCTTCTATGGATGTGATAATTTATACCTTATCTCTTAGATTAACCAATGTCTTATTCACAGATTGCTTTTTCCCTCGCTTAGTTAGACACTGTAGAAAAGTATGATGTTTATTTCTAAGTAGGTTCTTTATTTAAAACTCACTTCGACGTTAATTTTAAAGTGAGACGTATATAATTTATCTTAGTATGGAGCTTAGGCCTATCGTTAAGAGGCCTAACTACCATTTCGAGTATAAGTACGAGAGAAAGGAAACTAAAGAAGGAAGGGGGTTTAGCTTAGGCGAAATAAAGGAAGCAAAGCTCACTTTACTACAAGCTAAGAAATTAAGTATAAGAATTGACAAGAGGAGAAAAAGTGTCCACAAGGAGAACGTAGATGCATTAGTAAAATATGTTGAAAGTATTAACAAAAAACAAGAGGAGAAGAGCAAGAGTGAAGAAAAGAAACAGTAAACTATCTTACTCCATTGACTTCAGGAGTTGTTCTATCTGAACTACTTTTTTCTTATAGTTCTGAATATCTTCCTCTAGTGCTTTTATCTTATCTTCATAACTCTTACACATCTTTTTGATTTCTTCTTCATTATAGTACCTTAAAATTCTCAGATTAGAGAATACTAACTTCTTATTTTGCTCGTCATATTCTGCATCTACTATAATCTTAATCACACTAAGCTTGTCAAGCTTCATTTCATTAACGATCTTGTCGTAGAGCTGTTTATTTAACTCTGCAATGTCTCTAATAATTACTTCCTTTGGAACCATTTTACTGAAAGCTACTAGAGCAACTCTCCTAAGTTTGTCTGCATATCTGGCAGCTATAATAAGTCCGGTACTTAATTCCATCTTGTTTTTTCCTAGAGCTGTTGCTCTAGCTGTAATTTGCTCGTACTCTTCTGCTCTTTCAAGATCTCTTGAATACTCCTCTGTCATATTTATAATTATATTTTACGGATAATTAAAACATTGTGGAATTCTATTTTTATGGAAAAAGAACTGAAATCCTTTAATTATTAGAATACGAAACAAAAAAAATCTCTGATTGTTTAACCCTCCCTAATTTTAGAAACGACTATTAAGAACGCAATGAACGACATTGTTGACGCAAATAAGTAGGCGTATACATAACTTATTTGGTACAAGAAGCCCATTAACGAATTTCCAATAAGGAGTCCTATACTTCTTCCGAAGGATAGAGCACCCATTCCCGAGCCTAAACCTTCTGGGCTTAGTTTCGACATAATTGTAGGTTCGAAAGTCTCGGTTGATGCTACAGCGATCCCCATTATTGACGATAACAAGTATATGAAGATTAGACCTCCTGATGATAGAAGGGCAAAACCCAGAGTAGCAATACTTGCCAGTAAATAACCTAAGAAAGCAAGTCCTTTATAACTCTCCAGTCTTATCTTGCCGAAGATATATCCGAAAAGAGAAGAGAAACCTAAGAAAACTCCGTACGTTACAGTAGCCAAATAGGTTTTATGTGAGAAATCGTATGCTGTGAGTATCGGGAAACCAAAACTATATTGGCTAAAGCCAAAAAACATAGTAGAAATAACTAGAAATAGTGCTGTTTTTCTGGGTCTTCTTGCTGTACCTTTCCTTCCAGCCTTCACTATCAACAATAGCAACGTAGAAATTGTGAGAGGAACTGCATTAAATAACAACACATAACCTATCCATATGTTGAAATAGAGCGATAGTGTCAAATACGTTACAGCCAGCATTGCCCCTCCTATGTCTAAAGAATGTAAAATGCCGTAGGCTTCCTTTCTCTCTTCTTCAGAAGTCACTTCAGCTAACATTGCCCTCCTTGCTGGGGTCCTGAAGTTCCGCGACCACCATCCGGCTACAAATAATAGGGCAGCTTCAACGTAATTCTGGGCTAATCCGGTAAATGATAATATTATGATCAATGCATTACCAGTAACTGCTATGACTTTACTTCCTATTTTGTCCGCCATGTATCCCCCCAATAGAGAAATTAGACTTCCTCCACCGTAGTTTAACGCCTCTACAATGCCATAAATGACTACTGGTGCGTGGAAGTATACTACAAGTAATATAGGTAAGGCTCCAACTGCTGCTTGATATCCTAAGTCTGCAAAGAATGCTGAGAAAGAGATCTTCAGTACTTCTCCCTTGTTCTTTAGAGCCATGAATAATTGTTATAATTTGATTATATAATGCTATTTGATATATATTGCTTAACGAAGGAAAAGAGAGTATATGACCTTTATATTTTAGTTATATTTTAGTTTAAATTGCTCACATTAAAACATTCTCTGTAAACATGATCCTTTCAAAGAGATAAAGAGGTCTAATCATGGATCTTAAGGGATCTGTCAGTTTACAACAGTAGAAAGTGAATTGACGCGTGTTTGTTACACCTGAGAGTATTTCAGCATTTGTTATTGTCGATTTTAAGTATTTCTTAATCTGATATTACCGGAAAGAATTGTCTACAAAGTAATAATAAGAAAAAAGGCTCTAATGTTAAGTTAATTATACATTACTTGACTTGGATTTCGTGTCTTCAATTATTCAGGTCAACTTAATACCAGCCTAGAAACATTGACACCATATCTCAGCTAAATAGAGAGATTCATTAGAGTTCCCCTTCAAATATGAAAGCACGAAGGGTTTGTTGGTCTTTTACACCCCTAGCCATACCTTTTGTGTTATAATGAGCTGATACGAAACCTCTGTAGTCAACACCTATCAGCCCTATGTTATCCGTTCCAAATCTGTCAGTTATTTTATTAACGACACTCCTTATAGCATCTTCAAGCATAAATCCCATTGAAACGAGGATATCTACTTCTTTTGCGGGTAAAATTTTCAGAATTATCTCTCCTGTACCAGTAGAGGAGACGGCGACTTTTTCAGTAGCGTAATAACCTGCACCAGGTATTGGAGAATCCCCTACCCTCCCAGGCAGTTTACCGGAAATTCCTCCAGTGCTGGTCCCTGCTACCAAATTCCCGGCTTTGTCCAATGCTACCGCCCCCACTGTATCGCCAGATATGGTGCTGGAACCTATTAGTTCTTTTAGTGTTAAGTCTCCTCTCTCACCTACCAGTAGTACGTGTTTAGTAAGTTTCATTACTTTTAACGCTTCTTTAATGGGGTTTTTGGCCCTCGTAGAGGCTACTGCACCTACAGACATAGTGTTACCATGCATTATCCCTGCGTCCATTTCTACTTCCCCTTTTAGGTTCTTCACACTTCCTACCCCGGCATCGAAAATTCCGCAATCTTCCATGTAGGCTATAGCCTCGACCACAGCCTCAATTGAAGATCCTGCCTTAAACTGTTCGAACCCCCTCTCTAATGCTTTCTTGATCTCGCTTAATGCCTTATCACTATCCCTTTTGTTCCAATCTCCAGCACCACCATGCACAGCTAAAACGGGTTTGTTATACCTCATAAGAGAACAGTATTAAGTAAATCAAATATTATTATTTATTATGCTCTCCTTCTACCTCTTATAAACCCATATATTGCTATTACTACTCCTACTATAAACAAAGCAATTGACACTATAAATAGAATTCCTATAGTCGCGGCTTGTCCTATGTTTACAGTTGACTCCTTGTAAGTTAGGGTCACGTTATAGGAATTCGGATTGTAAAATACGATGTAGCTAGGAGTTGAGTTCAAGTTTTCAACTGTTACTAGATGTCCCTGAGACAAATTCTCTTTAACGGAAGTATTGGGTAGATTCTCTAGTTGTAGCGTTCCAGAAGAATTGTATAGGACAGTAGTAATAGAACTTCCAGCTAATGGAAGTCTAAATTCTCCTTTAGAAGGGATAACAGTGCTCCCACTAACTGAGGGCTTTATTAAGGTTGGTGCTACGGTCGAATCTAGTACAAATAGTATTACACCGATGATAATTAGAATAACTCCTAAGAGAGTCAGTTTATTCATCAACGGCATAATACAATATTATGGATAAAAAACTCTTTCACGACTTAATTATTTAACCATAAGGCTGTTGCTGTTGTGGATTTTGTTTCATGGGGGCTGCTGCTATGAAGTCATCAATTTTCAATAATGCTGTTACAGCTTCTACCGAGCTTTTTAGGATACTTTCCTTTACTACTAACGGGTCAATGACATTTATTTTCATCATATCTTCTTCTATCTTTCCGCTCTCTACATTTACTCCCGCGAATTTATAACCCTTTGCATGTAAGTTCCTGAGCTGAACTATAGTTTCAATTTCGTCCATCCCAGCGGTTCCAGCTAAAGTTGTAGCTATTTCTTCTAATGCATCTGCAAAGGCCTCAATTGCTAGCTGTTCTTTTCCTCCTACTTTTTTAGCTTCCTCCCTTAGTCTCATAGCAAGCTCTACTTCGTAAGCTCCTCCACCGCCTACTATGTACGGGTAGTTGAGAACGTTCTTAACTGCATTTATTGAGTCTTGGAAGCTTCTCTCGATTTCGTCCATCACTATCTCGCTGGAGCCTCTCACTAAAACTGTAACAGCTTTAGCGTCTTTAGCCCCTTCAATAAATATTGCCTTCGAGTTCCCAATTTTTCTTTCTTCTACAATTTCAGCATAGCCTAAGTCGTCAGACGAAGCATCTTTAATGGACGATATTATTTTAGCCCCAACTGCCTTAGCTACTTTCTCTAAATCACTTCTACTTACGTTCTTTACTGCGATTATTCCCTTCTTTGCTAAGAAGTATAATGCAATATCATCCATACCTTTTTGTCCGATGATTACTTTGGCTCCGAGCTTTTCTAATGTATCCACAAGTGATTTAACATACTTTGTCTGCTCTTCTAAAGCTTCCCTTATCTGTTCAGGATCGGTAAAGCTCATTTTAGCTGAAATCTCTGGCTTTTCTACTTCTAAGCCGAAATCTATTACGGCAATTTTAGCCTTTTCAACTCTTCTCGGCATCCCTTCATGAGCTACTTCTTTATCTAAGACGAATCCTTTTACGAGTTCTGTTTCATCAGCACTTTCTCCTCTCTTTTTCACGAATTTAATGTTTGACATATCAATTACGTATTGGTCTCCTACTTTCTCGGCCACGCTCAGTACAGCATCGATTGAGATGTCTATGATCTTGTTTAAAGTAGTAGAGGAGGAAAAGAACTTACTACTAAGTGCAGTATATGCTATTTGAGATAAGATCTTTCTGTCATTTGGATCGACCTTGAGGGCGAACCTCTTTCCGAGTTCAAGTGAGAATTCAAGGGCTTTTTTGTATCCGTCAATAATTGTGACCGGGTGGATCTTCTGATCTAGTAATTTTTCAGCTTGTTCAGCTAAGAAACCGCTTAGTACTACGGCTGATGTAGTACCGTCACCAACTTGTGTATCTTGTGCTTTAGCAGCCTCTACTATTATCTTAGCTGCTGGGTGTTGAACATCCATTTCCTTTACTATCGTAACTCCATCGTTAGTTACGGTGACGTCAGAAGTCCCACTTATTAGCATCTTGTCCATACCCCTCGGTCCCAAGCTAGTCTTTAACATCTCTGCTAATGTCCTAACTGCTAAAATGTTCGACTTTATTGTTTCTACACCACTCTCTCTTTGAGTTCCTTCCTTAAACAATACTGACATGGTTTTAAATCTCGTATTCATTATATTTAAACGAAGATGAATTAAAACAAGCAGGGCTTAAAGGTCTGTTAATTAACCCTGAATAACCTCTACATCGAGATGAAGAGTCTCTGCGGAACTGAAAAATGATGACTGAATCTGGGCCGGATTAGTCGAACTCCGCTTGTATTTTCTTCTTCCCTTCTAAGATCTTTAGCGGAAAAGGCGGTTTATCTACTTCCTCGATTTTTATCCCCATCCTTTTTAACTCTGATACGGCTTTTTCTATATCGTCTTCGTGAGTAGCGTACTTTATTCTTTCAGCTATTTGTATCAAAGACCCATTATTAGTTCTTAGTTTCTCAGCACTTATTGAAGTCCAGTTATTACCTTGTTTATAAACGAAAACTACGTCTTGCAAATAACCTGGAATAACGTGACTCACTCCTGCAAAGTAATAATCTCCGTACTTGTATACTTTGACCATTTGGTATTGCTAACTGTACATGAATTAAAAATGTTTTCTTTTTCAAAATAGTGCCGAAGAAATGAGGTAGTTAAACCTTTGACATCCTAGCTCCAAAAGACGAGATTTTCAGTAGGTAGTTACACACGCTTCGAGTCAATCTTAATTCCTTCAATAATCCAGAAGCGGTTCTTTGCTATAGCATTGATTATTCTAAACTTTACTGACAATACCTTAAGGGCGTTAACAGGGTCTACACAAAAGGGAACGATGATAAACCCTTTCCCTCCTCTCTTGGTAATTCTATAAGCTTCTTTCACTAGGTCATAATCCATTATCTCGGAAAGAATTACGTTATCGAATACTTCATCTCTAAACGGTAAAGGATAAACAGCCCTGATCTCCTCGTCTGTACTCAACAAGCAATCATGACTAGTAACACTTATTAACCCTTCAACTAGAGGTGAACCGATCAACAGACTCTTTCCCTTTAATTCGAGTTTTAACGGAGGCCTAAGTCGTGGAGTATGAAAAGATAAGGATGAGTTTGTCCTGATAACTAAAGGAGAAAGAAGGTGTAATAGGGACATTTCGCCCTCAAGAAGTTCTGGAGAAAAGATCATATCATAGCTACTTTGGCCCACCACGGATATCTTTTGGTAAGAAAGAGAGAAAATTTCGTACTTATGTTTGTTATTATCTAAAGATGATACTATTGCTTCATTTACCTCTTTCAAATTCTTAGCTGATAACGGTAACAAAGTTACTATTTTCATTTGAAAATATTTTCGACTGGAATTTTTTAAGTTAAGAGGTCATATCGTGCATTACTTTTGAGATATCAGTTATGGCAAACATTCCTACTATATTCCCTCTTTTATCCCTTACTGGTAAGTGCCTGATCTTGTTCTTTGTCATAATATCAATTGCGGTGAACGGGTCCGTGTCTTCATCCACAGTGATCAGGTTACCGAGCGTTGAAGCGAGTCTTACTTCATCATTGGGGCTTAAACCAAACGAAAACGCTTTTACAGCATCTCTGTCAGTGAAGATACCTTTTGGTACACCATTCTCTGTTATTATTACAGATCCTACTCCTCTTTCCATCATTAACTTACATACTTCTTGAATTGAGGTATTTGCCTCAACCTGGAATACTGGTGACGACATATAGTTCTTAACAGTTTTCATAATTCATTATCTATTCTCTATCCAAATAAGCTTTCCTTTTGATCCTCAGCAAAAATAACACGATATAGTGTTATCTATGTAAAAAGTACTGGTAGTTTGTTTCATATTCCAAAAATTCACTTTTAAAACGACTAGAGGCGTTGTAACAGACTAGAAAAATACTAGTCTTTTTCCCAATAAGCTTTCAACTTTATTTCCTTAGGTTCTCCGTGTTCTAATATGTCCTTTATAACAGCTCGATAGTAATTTTCTTCCTGTACCCCCCTTATTAACCAAGTGTCATTAACTAATATTGCAGGGACTCCTCTAATTCCCATAGCTTTTGCCTCTTCTTCGTCCTCTATCACAGCCAGTTTTGTCCTCTTAGCATTCAGATCCTCTTTAAACTTGTTAACGTCCAATCCAATTTCCTCAGCTATAGATACTAGTACCTTTTCGTCTGTTATGTCCTCACCTTCTAGAAAGAACTTATCTTGTGCTCTATCAAAAAACTCCCAGTGTCCTTCATCACCCTTTTGGAATTCCGCTGCCTTACACGCTACCAGAGGAGGAGTAGACCATACGTACTTTATTTTTCCTTTACCTATTACCTTTTCAGGGTCATAATCTGGTATATATCTTTTTAAAATAGAGAACTCATTAAGAAATACTTGTCTCGCATCTTCTTCAGTAGGAGCTATAGCCTTTAAGTCCTCTAAAGACGAAATGATTGCAAAAGCCTTGTGCTTTACTATTACTTCCCCCTTAAACTCGTTTACTACTTTTTTCAACCTTTTAGAAGTCATATAACAGAAGGGACAAATTACATCATGGAAAAATGTTAACTTAATCATATGTTTAAGAAACCAGTAAAGATTTAAAAAGCATCTATTTACTGTTTCCTCATCGTCTTCGTAATTTCAGATAAGTCAGTTTTCTTATCACCGGTTAACTTTCTCGTTTCTTCTATTAAGTCCTCTCTTCTGGTCTGTTCAGCTGCACTCAAGAGTTCTTGAGCTATCTGTGTAGCCTCCTTATTATTTCCTACCATAAGGGCGTTTCCGTATTGTCTAAGGAGATTGAAATACCTTACTTCTGCTACAACGCTCTGGTTTATACGTTGTTGTACCATTTCATGGCTTGCTCTCTGTAGATATATTGGTTCATTTATCTGAACTATACTTCCTCTGGCTGGGTCGTAGTAGCTCCCTGTCACAGTAAGAACTACTGGCTGATCTCCTGGAGGAACGTTACCTACGGCATAGATAGTAATTGCTTTATCTAAAATCGGTATAGTGACAGGCATTTCGTAGTTTAGTACTTCGAAACCTGGCGGTACATTTATCACTAAATTGTACCCGGCTACGTCTGATACTTTTTGTTGGGCAAATAAGGTTGGTAATTGAGAGGGGTCTAAAATATGATAGTATACACCCGCTCCCTTGTCTGCTAGTCTCTTCATTATAGCCTCATTGTAATCGTTTCCGATACCTATGGATATAATTTGAACGTGAGGGGGTACTTGTATAGGCTCGTAGTCCTTGAGATTTCTCTTGTCAGTTGGCTTACCGTCAGACAAAATAATGAGCTTTACTGGAGTAGAATATCCTTTAACTACATCTAGTATCTTAGTTATTGCTTTATAGAAGTTTGTTGTGTACCCTTTTTTGATCTCCATAGGTATATTTATTGGTGTGCCGGTTTGTCCTTCATAGAGTTTTTCTAGGTCATTTGAAAATAAGTAAATAGAGAGATAATTGCCGGGCGGAATCTCATTGGAAAGTTTATTTGCTGCTGCTATCGCGGTTTGCATTTTATTTTCTCTCCTCATAGAAGGACTATTGTCTATAAGAATAACATAGTTAATTCCAGTAAATCTAACGAATATTTCTGGGACTATTCTTATTATTAAATCCACCTCTGTTGGCGTCTCAAAAGCAACGTAATTGGTCGAGCTCTTAATCTTTACACTTATTGTCATAGCCAAATAAGATATTACGTGAGTAAAACTATAAATACTTTTATACAAAATACATTATTCATGCCGTGGAAATGCCCCGTATGTGGTTATGAAAACGACGATGACGCTATGTTTTGTATAAAGTGTGGTACACAAAAACCATCTATGACAACTCAACAACCTCCACTACCTACTCAGCAGCCCCCTCAACCCACCCCCACAGATGTTCAACAGACCCCAGTAGCGCAAGCTCCGCCGACCCCAGTTGCACCACCTCAACCAACTGAAGCTCCACCTTCACCACCAGTTGGTCAGACAGCTCCTCCAGTAAACTCTCCAGCACCAGTGCCTACCCAGCAAGTAGTAACACAGCCTCCAGTTCCCCAACCTCCAACACCAACAGTATCTCCTGTTCCCCCAACACCTACAAGTGGTAAGTATTATATATTATTCATAAACACACCTTATGCTAATCTGATAAATCAGAAAGTACCCCTATCATTTGACATATTCCCTACGATATCAGTAGGAAGAAGTCCCGAAAACGTGATAATCATCCCAGATCCAGAGATTTCAAGAAGACATGCAATAATCTCTCTCGAGAATGGCGAATTATACATTGAAGATCTGAATAGTACGAACGGTACCTACGTTTATGACGGTAAGATATTCCAACCTATAAAAGGTAAACAAAAGATAGACCCAAATTCTATAATAAAGTTAGGAAATCAGACCATGATCAAGATAATTAAAGAGTGAAGGAATTAACAAGGTGTTTTTTATGACTATTTCTACCAGAGTAGAAATCAGCCATAAGTATTCTTTTAATTCACAAGTTAGAGCAGTTTTCAGAATAATAATTGTGCCAGAAAGAGTAACTACTGCAACTGGTTTTCACTACATAATATTGTTAGATACATCAGGTTCGATGTATGGTGTAAAATTAGACACGGCAAAAAACGGAGCAATAGAACTTCTTAACAGAATTCCGAGAGGTAACAAGATTACATTTATAACGTTCTCAAGCTCGGTTAATGTCCTAAGTGAGTATGCTGATGCCCCCTCTTTAGTCTCTCAAATTCAGCAAATAAATGCAGGAGGGCAAACAGTATTATACACAGCCCTCGGTAAAGCTATAGAAATAGCTAAAAGATATGAGATGCCGGGATACATCATATTATTAACAGACGGACAACCCACCGACATAACCGATATTACTCCTTATGAAAGGGTGACACTACCGCCGGGATTCAAAGTCATAGCATTTGGAATCGGTGATGATTATAATGAACAATTACTTAAGACTTTGGCTGATAAAAGTGGAGGTATATTGAACCATATAAATGACCCTATGGAAGTAGCGAATGCTCTCCCGCAAGCTGCTGTAACCGAAATAGGTGCTAAAAATGTTACGGTGGACATAATATCCGAGTCTCCAGTGAAACTTCTTAACTATCCTGGTCCCCCCGTCAAACTAGGGGCTGTTGAGGGTGTTGTGAGAATATTGGGAGAAATAACGGTACCTCCAAACTATACTGGTAATTTGATGACGGTAAAAGTAAATTATGAAGATCCAGCAAGTGGTAGACCTGACTCTCAAGTGAGCATAATTCAAATAATCCCAGCAAGAGATACACAGACTTTCCTTAGTGGCATAAATAATGATCTACTTAGTGAGTACCAGTACTATGCACTGATGAATAAGCTGTCGTCAGACTTAAGTACCAACAATTTAACCGAGGCTACTAGGACTCTGCAGCAAATGCAACAATTAGCTCAACAGACGAGAAAGATAGAGTTAATGGAAACTACAAGGAGGTTACAACAGACCCTAGAGACTACAAGAAGACTAGGTAATACAGAACAAACCAAAAAATTATCGAAAGAAGTGTCTAGCGAGGTCACAAAGAAGTTAAGGTCATAGAGGCATTTTTTAAATATAAATTTTTTATAGCATGAGTTCTAAGCATATTAAAGGGATTAGAATGCCTGTTGAAGATGTAGTAAAAGTGTCTAGGAATTTCCAGGTGACAATCCCTTCGAGGATAAGGCAAAAGATCAACATTAGAGAAGGAGATTTGGTAAGAATCATATATGACGAAAAGGAAGATACAGTGAAAATTATACCGATTAGCAGGGAAGAACTAGAAGGACATTAATAAGTTTTTAACACTCTCCAAAGTTAGTATAGCTTTTTTATATAACTCCTCCCCCAATAATTCTCTTTTCTTTTCCAGCTCCTCAAGGTCTATTACTTTTACTTCATTTTCCTTTTTTACTACATCCACTTCTAAGTCAAGATACCTGATTTTTCCTCTCAAAAGTTCAGGAGGAGTTGATATGTTAACGTATATTCCCTTAAGGTTTCCCTCAGCGTTATAATATTTATGTATTTGATACCACTGTCTTGAGTCGAACTCTACTATATCATAATCTCCTTGCTCTATTGGAATTCCTAACCCGTCATACTGTCCTCCTGCGTTGAACTCTCTTCTGAGTTTAATTATATAGTAGTCCTTTTTTATCTCGCTGTAAATTACTTTACCCTCCCTGAGTACATATTTTTTACCGTCAGCTTTTAGGTGTTCTATGTACATCGTATCTCTCACTAACTTCTGTAATAATAATGAGGGATCTGGATTGTCCCTCTGTTCTTCCTCGTCAACTTCATTATGGTGATAACTGTATTTGAGCATATGATGGAACTTCATTGTTTTTACTACTAGACTCCTTATTCCGTCAAGAAATAATTTGTCTTCCAGAGACAAGATTGTTCTTATGAACTCCTCTCCTTGGTTTCTAAAATCTTCAGACTCATACTTCATTACGAGTTCTTCAAGTTCCTTTTTTAGTTCTGAATAATGCATAAAAACTGCATTACTTCTCCATTTAACGTTATATCCTTTTCTATTTAAGGGTGTACTTATACTCAGCAATTTCTCCCTGATTTCTTCCTTAATGTGTTCTGAAAAGAAGGTTTTTCCCTCGCCTCGCCATACCATAGCTATTTTACCAACAGCCCTTACCGGTGATAGCACTATTTTTCCCTCAACTGGTGGCTTTATAACAGTTCCCTTATCTATACACGGCTCCACACGATAACCCATGTATTCACAGTTTTTAGGTTCGATGACAGAATAAAGTTTCACGGGCGACTTCCAAATGGAGGAGTACTTCAAAGTAGACCGTAAAAAATTATAAATATCCTCTCCGATTGATATTATTTCCCCTCTGTCCACCCCGTCCTTTACCGTTACATCTGCCGGTTCACTAATTGTGTCAATGCCGAATCTTTCAACGATCTGGGGAGTCTGTTGAACAATGGTATACCCGGATTTAAGGAATAAATAGGTCAAGGCTGTAGTATAAATTCCCCTAATCCTAACCCTCATGTAATAACTTATTGAAGACATACTTTAAAATTCCACCCTCTTTAATGTACTCTAGTTCTACGTTAGTATCAACTCTAGCTCTGCCTTCTATCTCTATCTTTTCATCACCCTTCATGAATTCCACTTTTACTTTCCCCTTAACAGTAAGGTTGTTGAGCTCTATGTTCACTATTTCATCTCCCTTGATGCCTAAACTTCTCCAGTCAGGGATCTCTATTGGGACTACTCCCATAGCAACCAAATTGCTCTTATGTATTCTCTCAAATGATTCCGCTAGAACGGCTTTAACACCTAGAAGTGCGGTAACCTTAGCAGCCCAATCCCTAGAACTTCCGGAGCCGTATTGCTTACCGGCAACGATCACGAGCGGAACGCCCTCTTTCTTGTATAGTTCGGAAGCTTCATATACACTCATAACTTTGCCGTCAGGGAAGTGTTTCGTATAACCACCTGGTTGTTCGACTAGCGTGTTTTTAAGCTTTGGATTTGCGAAACCTCCTCTTAACATAACCTCGTGATTTCCTCTTCTGGCACCGTACGTGTTGAGTTCCGTAACACCTAGCTGTTTAAGATACTGACCAGCTACAGAGTTGGGGTCTATTGGTCCTGCTGGAGAGATGTGGTCTGTTGTAATCTTATCTCCCAAGAGTAAGAGTATTCTCGCTCCTCTTATATCTCCAAATTTAGTTTCGATGGAAAACCAAGGAGGCATCCTAATGTAAGTTGAATTATTATCCCAGTTATACAGTTCTGACTCTGGAACTTTGAGGTTCTTCCAATTCTCGTCTCCTTCAAAGATCTTGTCGAACCTTGACTTGTAGAGTTCAGGGTTCATCGCTAGGTTCATATAATCTGCTATCTCCTTCATCGAAGGCCAAATGTCCTTTAAGTAGACAGGTTTTCCGTTAGGATCGTAGTCAATCGGTTCTTCAAAGAAGTCAATATCAATCCTTCCAGCGAGTGCAAAAGCTATCACAAGAATGGGTGAGGCTAAGAACACCCCCTTCAAGTAAGGATTAACCCTCCCTTCAAAGTTTCTGTTACCGCTTATAACTCCGTAGACCTCCAGACCGTTATTTTTAATGTCGTGCTCAATTTTAGGAGGTAGGGGACCGGCGTTTCCTATACATGTAGTACAACCAAAGCCCACAACGTGGAATCCTAAGGCTTCAAGATAAGGTAATAAATCGGCCTCCTTTAAATACTCAACTACGATAGGTGAACCTGGTGCCATACTAGTTTTTATATAGGGCTTAGTCCTCAACCCGAGCTGAACGGCTTTTTTAGCCAAGATCCCAGCTCCTATCATTAATGTGGGATTGGAAGTATTGGTACAACTGGTTACTGCAGTTAACACTACGTCATTGTCCTTTACGTATGTTCCCGATTTCTTGTTATTCTTTTGGACTTTCTTTTTCAACTCCTTTAGCGTAACCCTTTCATCAGGGTTTTTAGGCCCAGCTACAGAGGGTTCAATATCCGACAAGTTTATCGTAACAACCTCGGTATACTTTGGCTCTCCCTCGTAAAATAGTCCTTGTATTTTTGCGTATTTCTCAACGAGTTTGTAGTTTCTGCCGGTAACGTACAAGTAATTGATGGTTCTTTCATCAATCGGGAAGTAACCTACAGTAGCCCCGTACTCTGGAGCCATATTAGCTATTGTAGCTCTATCTGGTACTGACAAATTTGATAGGGACTGTCCGAAGAACTCAACGAATTTTCCTACAACTCCTTTTTTCCTCAGAACTTCAGTTATATATAACACTACGTCAGTGGGGGTAACTCCTTCCCTGATTTCTCCCTCTAGTTTAACTCCTACTACTTCTGGGACTACCATTGTGTAAGGCTCTCCCATCATTACCGCCTCGGCTTCAAGCCCTCCTACACCCCAAGATAAGACGCTTATACCGTTAGCCATGGTCGTATGAGAATCAGTTCCTATTACTATTTCTGGGAAGGCTACTTGTTCTCCTTTAACCTCTCTTACATCTACTACTTTACTTAGAAATTCTAAGTTAACTTGGTGAATTATACCGTTACCGGGTGGTACTATTCTGAGGTTTCTGAAACTGCTTTGTGCCCATTTAAGAAATGTATATCTCTCCACATTCCTTTCGAACTCCTTCTGCATGTTAAGTACTAGGGCATAAGATGTTCCGTAATAATCTACTTGAACAGAGTGGTCTATGACCAAATCGGACTGTATTACTGGATTAACTCTTAATGGATCTTTCCCTCTTTTGGCCAACTCGCTTCTCATTGCTGCAAGGTCAACAAGGAGTGGTACGCCAGTGTAGTCCTGCATTATTACTCTTGTAGGCATAAATGAGAATTCTTCACCAACTTTCCATCCGGCAATTTTTTCAAGGTCTTCCTCAGTGATTTTCTTGTTATCCGAGTTTCTAATCACGTTTTCTACAAGAACTCTTAAGGAGTAAGGTAAGGAAAAAATGTCATAACCTAAATCTTCGAGTTTTTTCAGGTTGTAGAACTTTATATTGCCCTCTAACGGTTCCGGTGCCAGTGACATATATCTATCTATTCTTAAAACACTATAAGCTAGTCTTATAAAAATAGACTAAGAATTTTTAGGTTAATACGTTACATCTTGGACGGAGCACATTGAGTATAATATTTGTTTTGCTTTTAATATTAATAGGGATAGGAGTAGGGGCTTTAACGGGAATAACTGGGTCTAGTGGTGTTTTGATAGTGGTTCCCGCTTTATCCTGTCTAGGCCTGTCTTTTAAGAGCGCTGTAGGTTCTAGCCTGCTTATTGACGTGATAACTACAATATCAGTAGTTATAGTTTATATCAAGAACAAGAACGCGGATTTCAGGATAAGTGCAGTATTAGCTCTAGGTGCTGTAACTGGTGCTCAGATAGGAGTAAGAATAGCCGTAGTAACTCCGGAAAAATTACTGGAAAGCGCGTTTACGATATTCACTAGCGTAATGGCTTACGTCTCATTCAGGAGGTCTAAAAATCCTAACTTGAAGTTAAGGCACGTGAATTTAGGTAAGTTTTCCTACCCCATGGGCTTTCTCATGGCTGTGTTAATAGGTATGGTTACCGGAACTTTGGGGGCTAGCGGGGGTATTATGTTCATAGCTGTAATGATAATTCTCTTTTCCACAATGTGCATAAAGAAGATGATAGGAACCGCTACACTAGCCATGTTATTCTCGGCAACTAGCGGAGCAATAGATTACTTTACCGTGGGGTTGTTAAACCTAGTTGACTCAATCATAATCGGTTTTACCGCCCTTATTTTCGGCTACTTTTTCGCTAGTCTGGCTAATAAAATGAAGCCATCAGTCATATATTTATTTCTTGGAAGTACTTTCGTCTTAACTACAATTTCCGAAATAGTGAAGACTATTTAAAGTGAACTCGAATTTAGTAAAGATAGTCATTCTTCCCTTCCTAAACTCTTTATCCATGACAATACGTTATCAAGACATTCTTCTGCATATTTCACAGTTATATTGTTTCCGTCCTTACTTACCTTAGTGAACTTCCTTCCCATACCGGCGTGGGATACCATCTCTTCCTCTGTTATTTCACATCTAACCTTACTCCCCTCATATACCCTACCATCTAGCCAGTCTAGTACCCTAGTGTTTCCCACTCTTATCAAAGAGTCAAGTAAATATTCTCCGTCTCTGACAAGTTGACTCAATTTTCTAATAATCTCGATCTCCCTCCTAATCAACGCTCTAGTTGCTCCGGTATAGTAATCCATTAACTCGTTTAATTTATCCAGAGTTATTTCACCTTCAATGATTTTTTTATTGGCTTCTACAAAATGATAACCTATAAAGTAATACGGTGAGGTCATACTCGCCCTGAGGGAAGCGATTAGGGAGTATGTTCCGTTATTTTTTCGAACTTGTATGTTTTCGAGGACTTTTTTCCTGAACTCTTCTGGTGAAACTAGATCAACAGCTTCTCTAAGTAAGTATATTAGGGCTAACGGAAATCCTAATTCTAATGCCTTTCCTATGCCGTAAAGCTCGCTTTTTCCTTGGGTATTCATTCCCTTAGCGAGTTTAATATCAGACGTTAGATATTGATGTATATTTACGTCCTTCATTAACGTCTTTCTCAAAGTAACAATCCTATTTGAGAAGTCTGACGCTAACTCAATAAGCATGGGTTGTTTCTTATTAATAAATGCGTAATCTTCAATTGCTAGCCTAACTGCGTTTGACGTGATGTAAGATAAGTAGGAGGATGTTTCACTAAGGTCTACCATTACGACTTCTGGATCCTCTTTCCTTAACTCCTCATAGATATCCATGTAAATAAAGAAATTAAAGTTTCCGATACCGCCGTCATGTATGTGAATGACATTCTTACTGGATTTGAACGTTCCTGACGACGGTAAAACATAAATGTCAGCTTCCCTTACTGCTGGGAATTTCTGGGCTACGAGATCCTTAAGGGAGTTTTCAAGAAGCGAATAAGAGTCTGGCAAGTCGTTTAAAGATGCCGTAAGAAAAGAAGGCAATAGGATTATCATTTTAACATCTTTTACATCCTCCTTTAGAAAACTGTATTCTGCTAGTGAAGGTTTATAGTCTTTTATCATGTTTTCATTTTCGTTTCCCCTAGAGTCAACAACGTTATACTCTTGCTCATTAGTTGATATGTTAGTCCATGTAGATATAAGTAGTATTTTCATCTGTAGGCAATATTACTCCTTACGTAGTTAAAATTGTTTCCATTCAACGTGTTTATTATCTAGATTTTTATAGGCTCTTATTGTTCTTTGCAATATTGGATAAATAATTAGTGATTTTTCCTAATAACTTTGTATAAATTAAATTTTAGTAGTAAGTTTTTTTAATGAAAAGGGTGATGAAGAAGTTTAGCGTATGTCAAAGTCGTCACAGAGAGGAGTTCAAAAGCCGACTAGAGAGATAGGGCTAAGAGACCTAGTTTTTATGAGTCTTGGAGGACAATCACCCTTCCTGAGCATATTAGTTTATGGCGTGGCTTCTTATTCGTACGGTGGATCATTTGCACCAGTAGCTATTATTTTGGGTACTTTATTAGTTCTGCTAAACGGTCTAGTAGCATATAAACTTTCAACTAAGTTTACGCAGAGTGGAGGCTACTACACGTACTCTTATTACTCCCTAACTAAACGTCTCGGTTTTGAGACAGGCTGGACTTACTTGTTGTATTCAGCCTTATACGGTAGCGCGTATGTGTTAGGCGCAGTTGCCGTACTCTCGACTATATTACCACTTTTCGACACTTATCAAATAGCGCTTGTATTCCTTGTTTTGGCTTCAGCATTTTCCCTATTGGGAAATAAACCTTCATTTAAATATGCAATGTTTGCCAGTATCTTAGAAATAATAATGATGGGGTTCTTAGCAATAACGTTTCTATATTCTACTCACTTTACCTTTTACAATCCAGTATCTAAAATCCCACCACTTTCCGCATTAGCTGCCGCGGTTATATTCGGCTCTAGCATTCCAACCGGATATGGTTCAATAACTCCTTTATCCGGTGAGGTAAAAGACCCAAAGAAGACAGTCCCAAGGGCCATAGTTACAGTAATATTATTAGGAGGTCTACTCGCATCATTCGATGTCTATGCTATTGTAGACAATATAGTATATTACCACTTACAATTAAACTCTTCAATATCCCTACTTACGCTAATTCAGGATAGATTCGGTTTAGCTACACTAGCGTTTGCAACAATAGCTGCAATTAATGACGGGATACTTGCTACATTAACTTTTATGTTTTCTACATCTAGAACAATTTATGCTATGGCAGTAAACGGATTCTTTCATGAAAAACTGGCAGAACTTAAGAACGGTAGAGAGCCGTTCAATGCGGTGTTGGTTACAGTGGGAGCTTATTGGTTAATAGTCATGCTGTCCTTAATCATGTTTGGTGGCAACGCGTACAATGCTTTTCTAACTGTAAGTTTTGTATCCTTGCTGGGTAACTTATACGTCCATCTAGCAACTGATTTTTCTCTAACTAGGATATCCTTGAAGAGACTGAGGAAGAGAAAGGTAGAGATATCTCTATCTTTAGGAGCTGCGTTATTCACGATGTATGTTATGATAATCTCAATTCCCTCCGGTACGGAAGTGACGCTAGGAGCTTTCGTGCTTTGGTTATTGGCAGGATTTATGGTAGCCGAAATAATAGATATGGCAAGACAAGAACAAGAGGACGAAAGGATAAGATAGAAGTAATTACTACTTGGCTAATTAACTATTACCTTACGCTTTGAACCTCTTTCCCTTTTTAAGAGAGGTCCCCGTTAATTAGGTTTTAAAAAGTAACGTATTTATTCCTTAATACAAGAGTTAAGTGGATGTGGTGGCGTAGGGGTATTGCCGTAATTTACGCTTCTAATGAACAGAGTGGAAAGAAAGTTGCCGACGTAATAAAAAATAAGGGCTATCCCGTTTCCCTATTGCGTTATAGCTTAGAAAACGTGGAAAAATTATGGAAATGCTATGACGCACTAGTTTTTGTAATGGCTCTGGGAGGAGTGGTAAGGAGTATTTGTAAATTTGCTCAAGGAAAGGACAAGGATCCAGCAGTGATTGCTGTAGACGACGAGTTTAAATTTGTCATTCCGGTTATCGGTTCTCACTGGGGAGCAAACGATCTTGCAAAGGAGATTTCCGAAGCCCTAAACTCCACTTTAGTTATCACTACAGCAAGCGAACAGAGGGGTGTAACTAGCGTAGAAGAGCTTGCAAATTTACTCATAGCTAAGGTCGTTAACGTTAATGCGATAGTTAAGGTTACTTCAGCTCTGTTAAGAGGGGAGAGAGTATGTGTGAAAGGAATTTCATCTCTGCCTCCGCAGGTAAAAGGCAACTACGTCATAGGTGATGGTTGTAAGTACTCAGTGATTATTACAGACAACAATAGGTGTGATGACGAGAACGTCGTGTGTTTAAAGCCATTGAGGGTCGCAATAGGAGTAGGGAGTAAAAAGGAGACTTCTCCTAAAACCGTCAAGGAGGCAATACTTTATGTTTTAGATCTCCTTTCACTTGATAAGAGCAGAGTAAAGCTCATAGCGTCTATTAGGGAATCTGCTGAAGTTGCAAGTAAGGAGCTTGGAATCCCTTTCAGGAAGATAACCCTTGAAGAGATCAACTCATTTAATGACGAGTGTCTAACGCCTCCCTCAGAGAAACTCACTGAGCTGGGGCTGAAAGGTGTTGCTGAAGTTTGTGCCCTCATAGCTGGGGGGAAGGATGCGAAATTGATTTTAAGGAAGATTCCATACAAAGGGGAAGTCACTGTTGCAGTAGCTATAGCGGGTGAGTAACTTGATTTATGTTGTGGGTGTGGGTAGTGGGGATCCTGAATTGATAACGATTAAAGCATTTAATGTTTTGAAAAGAGTGGACGTTATCGCAGGCTGGAGAAATGTTGTGGACAGATTTGATTTTCTTCTTAAAATGGATGGTAAACAGTTAATTTATCTTAACTATAAAGAGCAGGAAATACAGATTCCGGAGATAGTTAGCATTGCTAGAGACCGAGATGTAGCAGTGTTGTTCCACGGTGACCCTATGGTCTCAGATTACCAATTCCTTAATAGGATAAAAGGGGAATGTAATAGACAAGGTATACAATATGTTATAATTTCCGGTATATCTTCAGTACTAAGGGCTCTCGCTATAGTCGGAAAAGATCTGTCTCAGATTGTATTTATCACTTTTCACGTTAGAGGTGAATTAAACTACGATGAAATAAAGAAAGCGTTAGAAATCGGACGTGATTTGCTGATTGTCCCAGAACCCTATCCTGACGGAGTGAGGAAAGTGTCAGAAAAGCTATTACAGATAGGCTGTAACCCAGTTCTCACCGTGATGGAGAGGTTGAGTTTTCCAGACGAAAAAGTATACAAAATTACAGCCGAGGACGTAGTTAAGGGCGATTTAAAGTTTAGTGACCTAATAATAGTACACGTACCCAACTGTTTAAGAAACTCATGAAAAACTGTTAACAAAGGTTAAATATATGGATAGACTATCCATGTGTTGTGAAAAAATCTGCAATCATTATGATAACTCACGGTTCAAGGAGGCATGCCTTCGTAGAAGATATGCAGAAACTAGCTACATACCTTGAAGAGAAACTTGAAGTCCCAGTTTTTCTATCACATAATGAATATACGGAGCCTAATTGGAGAAACCTTCTACTAGACCTTACTGAGAAGGGATTCGACCACTTCGTATTCGCTTTAGCCTTTTTAGGGAGGGGTAACCACGTAGCAAAAGACATAATGGGAGAAGTAGGGGCTTCTGAGTTTTATCAGTGGACAAAGGTCAAATATAAGGACAAAGAGATAAACGTATATTTTACACGCCCTCTAGCTGATTCCGAACTTGTAAAGCTCGCCCTATTTTATCGGGTTAGGAACGCGTTTGATACTGATGAAAGGCAAGAGTACATTGAGGATCCGGAGGAAATAGAGGAGAGGACTATGAGTATAATTAGGGAAAAGGTTAAGGAGGATCTCGGGGTAGACGGAGAAGAGCTGGAAATTATAAGTAGGGCTGTATATGCCAGTGGAAACTTTGAGATATCAAAACAAGTATACATATCTCCTGACGCTATAAACAGCGGTATAGAAGCTTTGAAGGCTCAACTTCCCATACTAACAGATGTTAAAATGGTAATGGCTGGGGTAAGATGGAAAAAGGTTGAGAACTACTTAGATTCTTCCGGTGAGCTAGCAAAGAAATTAGGTATAACTAGGACAGCTGCGAGTATTAGGATTGGATTGACTTCACCAAAAATAGTAGTTATAGGGAACGCGCCTACTGCATTGGTGGAGACACTTAGAGTACAGAAGGAGAAGTTGTTAGAAATACCGCTAGTAGTAGCCTCTCCGCCTGGTTTCACTAACGCAGTTGAATCTAAGGAGGAGCTGATAAAAAGTGGTATACCAGCCATAGTTATTAAAGGTACTTACGGTGGTAGTAGTATAGCCGTGGCAATAATAAATGAGTTAATAAGGGTGGCTATGAGATGAAAGGGAAACTGTTCATAATAGGCACGGGTCCCGGTGCACCCCCTATAAGGACGTTCAGGATGGTAGAAGCCATTAAGCAAAGTGACGTGATAGTAGCCTATACCACTTATGCTAAATTGATAGGAGACCTAGTAGACGGAAAAGAAGTAATAACGGCTAGAATGAAAGAGGAATTATACAGAGCTAGGGTCGCGATTCAGAAGGTGCAAGAAGGCAAGGTTGTTTCACTGATCTCCAGCGGAGACCCCCAAGTATACGGTATGGCGAGCCCAGCGTTGGAAATGATGTGTAAGAACAATTTAGAGTTGGACTTCGAAATAGTACCAGGCGTTACCGCGGCTCTAGCTGCAGCAGCCAGGTTGGGTTCACCCTTAGCCATGGACTTTGCTTCCATAAGCTTAAGCGATTTACTCGTACCAGCGGAAGAGATACTTCACAGAATAAAGAAAGCAGCCGAGGGGGATTTCGTTATAGTTCTTTATAACCCCATAAACAAGCCCTTACTGGAGAGGGCTATGGCTATCATATCTGAATACAGAAAGCCCGACACACCGGTAGGAATTGTTAAGAGTGCTTATAGAGAAGACGAGCAGGTGATAATTACAAACCTTTCCGATTGGAAGAAGCATGAGGGAGTAATAAACATGATAACTACGATGATAATTGGGAATTCAAGGACTTATACGTGTAACGGTAAAATGATTACTCCCAGAGGGTACGATAGGAGGTATAGCTTTGAGCTTAATAACGACTCTTAAAAGATTCGGAATAACTACCGGAGGGGCGGCTGCAGCGGCCTCTAAAGCTTCTGTTATCTATCTGGTTAGGGGGGAGAACCCTAAGAGTGTAACGATCCCCACTCCTATTGGACTTAGAATAGAGGTGCCCGTTGATAAATACGAAAGGAGAGACGACAAGTACTGTGCAACAGTTAGGAAGTTTGCTGGAGATAACCCTGATGTTTTAGACGGGTTGGAGATTCTGTCTTGTTCCAAAAGGAGTTTATCATTTGCGATCAAAGGAGGAGAAGGGATTGGTGTAATAACAAGACCGGGCTTAAGGGGTGAGATAGGGAGTAAGTCTATAAGTCCCACTGCGATGGAGATGATCAAGGCTGCAGTCAAAGAGGTAACGGATGAAAACGTTGAAGTGGAGATATCGGTTCCCAATGGAAGAACGATTGCAAGAAATACAATGAATCCGTCAATCGGTATAGTAGATGGTATATCGATACTTGGGACTACCGGTGTAGAATACCCGGTAAGTGACGAGGACTATATGGATCACCTTAGGACGGAAATTTGCGTGATAAAACATTCAGGGAGTAAAAGTCTCGTTATTGCCCCGGGAAACGTCAGCTTTGAAGTAGCTAAAAGGATGTTCGGAGATATAGCAGTAAAAATAGGTGATAGGGTGGGCGATACTATTAAGCTCGCCGAGGAAATGGGATTCGAGAAGGTCACCTTGATCAGCCTACCCGGAAAGCTGGTGAAGGTTGCCGCTGGAATTATGAACACCCATAATAAGTACGGTGATGCAAGGGTTGAAACCATAACTTATGCTTCAGTCCTCGCGGATATTGAAGTGGAGAAAATACGTAAAATAGCGAACTCGTTGACAGTGTCCGAGGCCCTTACTTATCTCGACAAGGAAGAGAGGGTGAAAGTTATGAAAGTAGTTGCAGAAAGGGCGTTAAAGAGGCTTAAGTCCATTACTAATATGAGTGTTGAAGTTATAGCCTTATCAGAGGAAGGAGAAGTTCTCGCTAGGGCGGATCAGCCGTGAGAGTACCCGGTATTCCGGATGAGGAGTTCATAAGGGAAGAGAAGATACCCATGACAAAAGAAGAGATCAGAGTTTTAGCACTATCAAAAGCGAGGCTCTTTACCGGAGCTAGGTTCTTAGACATAGGAAGTGGTACTGGTAGTGTGACAGTTGAGGCTGGGTTGATAGTAGGAGATGAAGGTAAAGTTTACGCTATAGAAAAGGACGATTTAGCTTATAGCCTCACACTGAAAAACCTCCAAAAGTTTAACGTAAGGAACGTGGTAGTTATAAAAGGAGAAGCTCCGGACGCTATAAGTGAAATTAACGAGCAATTGGACTCCGTGTTTATCGGTGGAGGATCGGAGAGGATAAGGGAAATAATAACCGCTATAGACCCAAAACTGAAGAAAGGAGGTAGAGTAGTTGCCGATGCTATACTATTAGAGACCGCCGTCAGTGCGACGAATGCATTAGTAGAGCTCGGGTACAAAACCGAGCTTATAGAGGTCATTGTGGCGAAAGGTATGAAGACAAGTAAAGGGTATGCGATGATATCTAGGAACCCCGTTTTCATTATTTACGGTGAGAAGACTTGACGAAAGAGTTGTTTGTTATAGGTCTGGGTCCAGGAGACCCCGAGCTAGTAACGATAAAGGCAAGCAAGATTCTCTCATTGTCTAAAGTAGTTTTTGTCCCCTACTCCACTACCACTAACAGAAGTCTTGCATTAAGCGTTATCTCTCCTTATATCTCCCAAATGGCGAAAGTAGTCCCTCTTGGTTTCCCTATGGGTAAAGAAGTAGATGAGGACTCTCTGAGAAAGATAGGGGATGATATTTGTAATAACGTTGAGGACGGGGTTAACTCATTTGTAACTTTAGGTGACCCATCTCTCTACAGTACTTACTACAGAGTTTCCAAGTTTATTAACTGTATAGATAAAATCGACCTAATCCCCGGGGTCTCATCGATTACAGCTTGTGCAAATAAGGGTAAGTTACCTCTAGCATTAGGGAATGAAGGTATTACAATTATTCCAGCGGATAGGCTAGACCTGATATCAGAAGCTAACGGTAAGTTCGATACTATAATAATGTTAAAGGCTAACGTTAATCTTCGGGACATAAAGACATTACTTGAGTCCCAATATAAGCTTATTTATGCTCGTAGGTGTTATTTAGAAGGAGAGAAAATAATTACTTGGGATACCTCGATTTCGGATAAGGATTATTTTTCTATGATTATAGGGGTGAAAAAACGTGAAAATGGGTAAGGTAGTGTTTATAGGAGCGGGACCGGGAGACCCGGAGTTACTAACTGTAAAAGCTAAGAACCGATTGGAAGAAGCAGACGTAGTTTTATACGCCGGTTCCCTAGTCAATCCAGAAGTGTTAAGGTGGGCAAGGAAAGATGCGGAAATAGTCGACACGGCTTCACTAACATTAGAGGAAATAACTGATATAATGATAAAGAGGGCTAAGGAAGGTAAGCTCGTAGCAAGGCTGAAGTCAGGTGACTTCTCCATATACGGGGCTTTGATCGAAGAGATATGGGCGTTAGAAAATGCTGGAGTCCCTTATGAACTAGTACCTGGGATAACTGCAGCAATTGGGGCAGCAAGCGTTTTGGGAATTGAACTTACCTTACCAAAAATATCTCAGACCCTTATTATAACTAGGGCTTCAGGAGCAGTACCCATGGAAGGTTCTATAAAGGACTACGCCCCTCACTTGATGAAAGGGGCCTCTATGGCTATATATACTGGAGTCCAACTCATAGACAAGGTTGTCAGAGAACTGAAAGAGGGAGGAGTGCCAGACGATATGCCCGTTGTTGTAGTTTATAAGGCTACATGGCCAGATCAGAAAGTTATACGCGGAACTGTAGGGGACATAGTTCAGAAAGTTAAGGCCGAGAAGATAACAAAAGATAGTATGATATTAGTAGGAAAGATAGCAGACCCCTCTCGTTATAAAGATCAAATCAGGTCGAGTGTGTATGACCCTTCTCACGCTCACTCTTTCAGACCTAAGAAAAAGGAACATTAGGAAGAATTTTATATAGAATGATTAGGTCAAAATAACTTATGATTAACGAGTTAAGGAACAAGGTACTTTTTCCCGCTATCGAAGGTATAGGCTTTATATTAGTTTATCTAGGCTTTAAGACCACTGGTGTTGAGTCCGTAGTCCTTGGTATAATTGGGTTATTGGTCGTAGTCGTTTCAGCAGGTTATTTTACGAGGTGTAAGCAAACAGTCAATCAAACTTCCAATTCGCAACAGCACAACCCAAATTAATAATAACGTAAAATTTATTTCTTGAAAATCTATAAATAGTCTATGCCTAAGGAGTTGACTCCGCTCGAGAAATTACAGTTACTCGTACCGGGGTATAGGGGTTACAAAGCTAAGGATCTAATAAGACAAGACGATTTCTTAGTTAGACAAGCTACGATAATGAAGTTGGAAACTGCGATAAATAATCTGGCGAATAGTGAGTCTCAAATAGTAAGAAGCCAACCTTTTTCACCTTTACTCAGAAATATTGAGGACACAATATCCGAGATCAGGACTTTAATAGGAATGTTAAACTCAACTCAAGGAGGAGGAGCTGATATCTACGCTAGATATAAAATCCATACTGAGCAATTAGATGAGATATATAAAAACGATCTGCAAATGGTAAGTATAGCCGATCAGATTTTAACCCTATCAAATTTTCCAGACCAAATATCCCAAATAAGAACGCTCTTAGCTACTCTAAAAGCTGTTCTCCTAAACAGAGCTAAATTGTTCTTACCTCCAGAAGTAAGATAAAAAAGAAGTTAGAAAAGGAATCTCATAATTTCTTTTCGTACTCTAAACTGATAGTTCTAATTCTACATTATCTTCTCAGCTACTTCACATAGGAGTGCTTAACCCGTCATTATCATTTTTGCTCTCTTACTCTTTTTCTATAGTCGAATTTCTTCGTCTTCCTCAACTCTACGGTGTGTTAATAACCGTGGGCTTTTGGAGAAATATTTTCTGACCATAATAATGCAATTCTTAAAGATATACTTTATTAGGAATGATAACTTTTAACCAACGTTAATCGGGAAATAAGCTGTGTTTAATAGAGAGGTGAATCCGTCGTAATATGTAGCAAGGTATTTCAGATCATTTACGACTGATTGAATTCTAAACAATAGTCAAAATTTTTATAGTTTCTGTGATAAAAAGAAGACAAAATTAAAATTAGTGAAGGAGGTAAAAAACTTTACATGACTTTTATTTTGGACTTTATCGCATTTAGAGTATCTTGCGGAATAGTTGACATGTTATGGCTAAGTTTGGCGTGAATTGCTAGTTCGTTCAGTAGTTCTTCTTCGCTATCCGCGTTAATTATCTCAAAACCGCATTTCATTCCTACATCGGCACAACTAAAACTATAATTTCCACTCTTCTTTATATTTCTCTTTATCTTTTCTAATACGTCCGGAGGTATAGAGTTCAGATTATGTGACATTTTTTGCGTGGATTTTCAGTTCTTCTAATAACTCTTCCTCTGTAGAAGCTCCTCTTATTTCATACCCACAATTCATCCCTATGTCTTCACATCTGAAATTGTATTTCATAATAGTCAGAACGTGCTTAATAGTATTAAACTGATGTTAGAATTTTTTACTTTTATAACGGATTAAATGTTAAAAATTTTCTAACAAACTAAGATATACTTCTTTATTGACGTATTTCTATGCTATTCGGGAAAAAGAAGTACAACTTTAGCTGTGCCGATATAGGAATGAATTGTGGATACGAAATAAGAGGAGCTTCAAGTGAGGAGGAGCTCATAGAGATCTTGAAAATACACGCCCAAAAAGCCCATGGCATAAAACAGATCAATCAAGACTTAGCTGAAAAGATTAAGAAAAATACAAAGAAGAAATAAGGAAGAATATTCTCCTAATTTTATATATTGTAATTGATTACTCTCTTTTTTATCTCGTTACTTTATTCTGTTTGTGATATGAATTATGCACTTGTAACTGGAGGATCAAGAGGTATAGGTAGAACTATAGCATAAACTTTAAGTAGAGAAGGATATAAGACTATCATATTTTACAACTCTTCTACGGAGAAAGCTAAGGAACTAGAAAAAGAAGGGATCGTAATTCTAAAATGTGACGTAAGAAACAGAGAAGAAGTAAGAAGAGCTAAGCAGCAAGTTGAGGAGTTAACAGATAAATTGCATGTATTAGTGAATAACGCCGGTCTATGGAATTTAATGCCCTTTGAAAAGTTTGACGAAGAGAAATACGAGAAAATGTTAAGAGTTAACCTCAACGGAGTAATATACATGACTTACGAGTTACTACCTTTACTTAAAAACGCAGGTAATGCCTCTATAGTAAACATCGCATCTAATGCGGGAATAAGGACTGCAGCAGAAGGTACTACATTCTATGCAGTTACTAAAGCGGGGGTGATCATACTGACCAGAAGGTTGGCTTTCGAATTAGGCAAATATGGAATCAGAGTTAATGCAGTAGCCCCTGGGTGGATCGATACTGACATGACAATAGGAGGAAAAAGTGAAGAAGAAGATGAAAAATTAAGGGAATACTTCAGAAATAAAACGGTTTTACATACTACTGGAAAACCTGAGGACGTTGCACATGTGGTTTCGTTTTTAGTATCGGAAAATGCTAGGTATATTACAGAAACTGGGGGGTAAGGGGCGGAAAGCCTCGCCAGCGGGGATGGATAGCCCCCTTATATTTAAATACTTCTTTGTCAAAATTTCCTTAATGGCTAGGAGGGTTAAAGCGATCAGAGCTACAGTTTCGATGAAGATCGCCCTCTCTGAACCCCTCCTAGCCCTCGTTAATAACTATGTTAAGGCACTTCGTTTCACCCTATTTTGGTTAAAGGAAAATGTCCCGAACCCGGAAGAGAAGGGAGTGCTATCGAAAATCCACGAGGCGTTGTACGAGAAGTTAAGGGAGGAGTATAATCTACCATCAAAGGTTGCTGAGGATTGCTATAGGGATGCCCTCGCGACGTACAAGGGTTGGTATAATAATTCTAGAAGAGGACGTTTTCCGAGAGTGTACAGACCTACGGTGTGGCTAACACCAAAGGCTAGCTATGACGTGGACTTCGAAGCAATGACTGTTAGGATAGCAGGTGTTGGTGAACTTCTAATCTTAGGTTATCCTAGAAACTTGAAGGAGTACTTGGGTTGGAGGATGAAGGAGGCTAGGTTAGTGATCAGGAATGATAAGGCTTTCCTTAAAGTGGTTTTTGAGAAAGAGGAGGAGAAGGTTAAACCAAAGGAAAGTATTGCCGTAGATATAAACATGGCTGAGGTAGTTGTAGGGAAGGATGATGAACACTACGTTAGGATTCCAACTCGTTTGCATGAGGTTCACCACTGGAAGTCTTTAGCTGAGAGGTTGCAGAGGAAGTATCCTAGGAGGTGGAGGGGGAATAAGAGGATCTTGTATAGAGTCCGTTCTTTCCACCAAAAGGCTAGGAGGATTATGGAGGATTTTGCTAGGAAGGTTGGGAAGTGGGTTGTTGAAATCGCTGAAGATTTCGGTGCCAATGCTATTAAGTTAGAGAACCTAAGGAACCTTATTAAGAATGTTGATAAATTGCCTAAGGAGTTTCACGATAAGTTGTATCTTATGCAGTATCGTCGTTTGCAGTATTGGATTTCATGGCAGGCTAGGAGACACGGAATGACTGTTGAGTTTGTTAATCCTAGTTATTCTTCAGTCTCATGTCCGAAATGCGGTAAAAGGATGGTTGAGGTTTCTCGTCGTTGGTTTAAGTGTTCTTGTGGTTATGAGAATGATCGTGATGTTATTGCAATAGTTAATTTAAACCGGAGGGGGTCTCTGACCCTCTCGACTGCCCCTCAAATGAGAGATGTAAGACCGAATCGATGAGGGGAACCCTAGCCCTTCCAGGGCGGAGAGGAAGTCAGTGGGCAGGTAATAGTAGTTGATGGCGGAAGAATAGACAACTTGACCCATTCAGTTTAATACTTTATAAACTGTAGACGGAAAAACTATCATGTGAAATGCTGTTTTGATTATATAGGGTATATAAAAAGGGATGACAATTCAGCCTCTCGTGACGCTCAAGTAAAAGTTATTATTGATAAGAAATATCAAGAAGGTTTAAAAGGTATCGAGGAATTTTCCCATATAATTTTAATTTACCACTTACACTTAGCCTCTTTCGACGGCAAACTAAAAAGAGTTAGGGATTCAAGAGAGGTAGGAGTTTTCGCTACTAGGTCTCAATTTAGGCCAAACCCTATTGGTATCTCAGTTGCTGAACTCATAAGCATAGAAGAGAATGTGTTAACGGTCAAAGGTGTAAATGCTTATGACGGAACCCCAGTATTAGATATTAAACCTTATGATACTTGGGATAGGATAGAAAATCCAAGGGTTCCTCCTTGGCATAACGGAGGAAAATGAATTTTGTTTATCTGTACACGACTGAAAGAAGTATTATTAATTTATATTAGATTTAGGGAAAACGTTAAGTTTTAAAGAGAAAGATTAATAATTAATAATAAAGAGGCATTATTTGTGATAATATTTTTAAACGGTGACGGTAGTGAGTATATATCGTCATATAAGGATAGGTTCGCTTCTTTACCAGTTGATATTATAATTTATGCTCCGAAAATCAAGCTTACAGACTTTGAAAGAATTCTTGCAGAGGTCGTAATAGGTGGGGAATTAAGAATCCCTATGACTCTGAAAGATCTTTATAAGTTATTCGTCTTCGAAGATAAAGTTAGAAGTTCAAAATTAATGATTAGATACAAGGGAGACCTGAATTCTGTTTACGTGGAAGAGGATAACTCAATTTTATTAAGTAGGCTGTTAAGGAAGAAAAAGGAATATTATATACCTAATACTGCGTTCTTCTATTCCAAGAGCAAGATAATTATACGTCGCAGAGATAAAACGATAATTATACTGTCTCTCGACGGTATTAAACATTTAGACAAAATAAAAGAAAGGATAGAAGAACTCTTAGATAGGATATCAGCATCAAAACTATATATCTATGTCGATAAGTTTGATACCTTAAATAGCGTTATTCCTACGATTATAAACTCCGCAAATGAGAAGGAAACTGACGATCTACGTATATATGTTAAGAACGGAGATGTTAAATTGATCTAGCCTCTTTTGATAACTTATTTTACTCTTGGAGTATTTACATCAATAAGCATGGCCAAATATTGCAAAAGGTGTAGAGTAACCCTTCCGGATAACTATAATACTTGTCCCCATTGTAATAGTCCTCTTGTTCCGATACCGGACTTCTTAGCCCCCTTTATAAACCTTTACAAGACTCCCCTTAGGATAAAGTTGTTAGATGGGATAATAGACGATTATACTTGGGGATTTACAATATACCTCACGTTATATGTCAATCGAGCATTAAGAATAACTGGAGTACAATTCCTTCTTAATAATATCGTTACTACTGATGTTAATCCAGATATGCTTAACATAGGCATAAATAAAGTATCAATTAGTTATAGATTCCCACTACCTAAAACGAACATCTTACCTTTGAGATTATACTTTTCCACTGGGGAGTATGCTGATTTACATATTGGAGTTGTAACTAGTTTACCAGCTTCTTCACAAAGATCAGTACAACCGATAGTACAACCATCTAACAAGCTCCCCCCTTTAGAGAAATGGGATCCAAAACTTTGGGTCGGTAAATCGTTAGGCGTTTATAATGTCCTTTCGGTAATAGGTGAGGGTGGAACGAGTTATATACTAAAAGGTATCTACGACAACGTTCCTTACGCTATCAAAGTCCTTAAATTGAATTCCAATACTAGGGGCACCACTATAGTAAAAGGTTATTATTATGATTTACAAGTAGAAGCTTCAAACTTAATTGCCCTCTCCAACAGCAAATATACGGTAAAGATCTATGCCATTAACGTAGATCAAAACTCAATTAAAGAAATTCTGAAGGGTAACACTGAATTATACCTCAGGGATCCCCCTAGGCTAATAATGGAGTTTATGGAAGGAGGGACGGTAATGGATCTCTTTAACAATCCTAATGTAAGATACTCAAGTAAATGGAGGAAAATCGTGTATTCGATTATAGCTGAAAGCGCTTTAGCTCTTGACCATATTCACAGACAAGGTTATGTTCATTTAGATTTCAAACCTCAGAACATATTTTTAGCAAAACCAGTAGGTAAGACCGGAGAGGAAGTGTACTCTAGGATCAAGGGAATGATTAAGATAGGGGACTTAGGTAGCTCAACGAGAACAGGAGGTAGTATAAAACAGCTTACAGCAGAATACGCTCCGCCAGATCAATTGGAAAACGCAATCCTCGGTAAAGGTGCTGAGACTTCTATGGATATTTTCGCTCTCGGGGTAGTTTCGTATGTTTTACTCACCGGTAGAAATGATAGACCTGATATTTTATCTCTAAACGAAGGAGTAGACTATTACCTTAAGGGCGATATTAGAAAAGCATTGGAAAAAGTAAAGGAAGCAAAAAATGCGTTGTGCAAGTGGGTTATCTCAATACCTTTGATCGAAAAAGAGGTCTTCCACGAGGTAGTCAGTATGCTTTCCTGCGAACCAAAAACCAGACCTAAGGCTTATGAAGTTTACTCTACATTTTCTAAGTTTGCTTAATTTTCAGGCTGGGGTTTAAACCTTCAATTCTCTAATATATTAACGGTTTAACTACATTTAACATTTCAATAAATTTTTTAAATATTAGTAAGGTCATTTAAGCAAGAATGATAAAGTACAAGGACACAAAATGGATGTGGCTCGTGCTGCCGTTTAACGCATCTACCGGACCTTTGTCCACACTCATTACTCTTCAAATTCTAACTTTGGGTGGTAATGCACTTGACGTATCTTTTGCTATATCCTTGAGTAATGCAGTTTTAATACCATCTTCGCTTTTCTGGGGATTTATGGCTGATAGAATGGATAGAAAGAAACAGATCCTTATAAGCATGGGCGGGACTTCAGTATCTTTACTTCTTATGCCACTTGTTAATTCAATATCTCTATTAGCAGCTGATTACTCTCTAGTTACATTCATGAGTACAGCCTCTACTACTCCCTTTAACTTACTCGTGATGGAATCAGCTGAGAAAAAGCAGTGGGGTCAACTGTTTTCAAAGTTCTCTTTCTTGTCCTCTCTAGGTATGCTAATAGGCTTGCTAATCTCGACGGTTCTTGTACTTTTTCTCAAGATCTATCAGATAGAGGAAACTTTAGGGTTAATCGCTCTGATCACCTTTGTTGCAGGATTAAAGCTAATTCCAAAGCCAGTTATAACGTTTGAGAGGGTAGCAATTTTACATCATAAGGAATCCTTCATGATAAGAATGAGACATTTGCCTATGATGTTCCTTCATTTACCCAACCCTCATTCCTTTAAGATGTTTTCTTTGAAGAGATTGAGGATTAAACCTACAAATTATATCCCACTCCTTTATCTTGGTATTGTAATCTTCTACGTTAGTAGTGGAATTTTTAATACTGTATATCCAGCCGGTCTTTACGTAAAAGGCTTAGATAAATCTAGCGTATTAATAGTAATCACAGTTGGAATGATCTTCCAGATTTTAGGATTTAAAATTTCAGAAAGATTGTTAGTAAGAGCTGAAGAGAAGAAAATAGCTCATCTCTCGCTACTTCTTAGAGGAGTCTCTTACCTATCAATGGGAATAGTCACAGAACTGTTTTTCGGCTTTCCAGTTTTCATATCAGGGTTGTTATTTTATCCTTTAGCCGCTGGGATTGCATACTCATTATTTTATTCTTCATCCAGCACTCTCGTGTTTAAAATCGTAGGAGAAAGGAGCCAAGGTAGTGGACTGGGAGTATATAGTACTATAGTAGGGGTATCTCTTTTCGTCGGTTCAATATTCTCAGGATACTTTACTCATTATCTAGGCTACGGTATAGACTTCGTTATAGCCGGAGTACTGTTAGTCTCAAACTCCTTTCTATTTAGGTATCTTGAGGAAGGTTAAGTCAAAATTCACACTCAAAACTTTCAACGCCTTTTATATCAGTTTCCACGGCATATACGTAACCGCCTTCAGCCTCGTCATTTGCTGTAGTTATGAAGAGAGTCCTCATATTATTCCCCCCAAACGTAACAGAGGTAGTGTGAGATGCAGGGACTTTGATCTCACCTACTATCTCACCTTTAGGACTTACTCTAATTACTTTTCCTCCTCCGTATATTGCTACCCATAGATATCCCTCTGAATCGATCGTCATCCCGTCTGGGACTCCTTGAAACCTCGTTAGATCGACTAGGATCTTTCTATCCCTTATTTCTCCAGTAGAAAGGTTAAAGGCAAACTCAAACACTTTCTTAGTCGGTGAGTCTATATAATACATCTTAGTGTTGTCTAAATTCCACGCTAATCCGTTAGAGATAGTAATCCCTTCAAGAACCTTTCTAAGTATTAATCCCTTGTCCAACACGAACAGTGCACCGGTAGGATATTTTTCCTCGAGGTTCATAGTACCTACCCAATATCTTCCCATGGCATCACACTTACCATCGTTAAATCTGTTTCTGTTATCCCACTCCTTTACTTCATAAATTGTCTTTACGCCCTCTTCACTCACGTGGTAAAAACCCTTATCCGCTGTGACTACCAGCCCTCCTCTCTTGTAAGGCTGAAGGGAGCTGACGTAAGTTCCGACTTTAATCCACGTGTGCTTATCTCCCCTTAATGTATGGACTTCCCCTTTGAGTATGTCTACGAAATACAGAGTGTCTTTGAACCATACTGGTCCCTCGTATAGTATCCCTTTTTTGTTAACTATTTTCTTTAACAAATAATTCACCTCTTTCCTCTACATTACCTTGAAAATCTTCAAAATAGACTTTCCCCTCCTTTGTTATGACTAAATAACCTATCTTTTCCCCGCACTTGTACGGTAAAGCTAAAATAGCATTCTGTGTCTTAACGTTCTCTATAGCGAAGACCGGTGATAATGTATCATCTAACTCAAGTGCCAGGCATTCTCTCACCAGTGGCTGTACCTCGTTTAGCACTTCGTTCAGTAGTTTATCGTATTCCAAAGCAAGTTCTCTCATTCTTTCTAAGTCTTCTACTCTCATGTGGGATATTGAACAAACTCTGCCTATTATTTATCATCTCTTTTTACTTTAATTTATCAAAAATAAAGTAATATAATCTTTATATATTCTTTGATTCTTTTATAATTTTTCTTCTTTATCCAATATTAAATTAATAAAATATCTAAATTAGACTGGTCCCTATTAGGAATAAAATTTAAAAATACTTATCTTATTTTCTTCTAAAATTATTTTAATATTATTTTCTTATAGCAACATTATTGCTACAAATCATCCTCCTTATACATTCACAAGAGAAGTTAAGCCTTATTCCCTCCTTTACACAGTTCATTGCTATAGCATAAGGTTCTCCGTTTTCCTTGAATCCTATTACACCTTTGCATGTAGGCGTTATTGAGACGGGTGGGAAGATTTTCAACATATAATAAGCTATTATTTTCTTTGACGTTTCAGAGAACTGCTCGGCAAACGGATAAAGGAAAGCTGCTAAAGATGTCGGATGATTAAAACACAAGTTGTCCACATTGAACAATCCTTTATCAGACAGCTTTACTAGTTCATTAAGAAAAGTGTACATCTCCTCCTCAGACCCCTCGTATTTCCACTCTTCTTTTAGCTTTACAGCTACTAGTCTTCTGATCCTTTCATCTTCTCCAGATCTGAAGACAGCTATAAGTCCTCTAGGAGTTATGTAAAAGCTTCTATACCCCATTCTTACATATCCTTCCTTTGCAAGTCTCTTAAGTATCCTCCAAGCTGTAGCTGAAGGTAGGTCGCACTCTTGTGAAAGGCGGTAGGAAGAAATAGGCCCTAAAATAACCATTTTATAAAGCACTTTTACTTCTTTTGCGGATAACTTAGCGGATAGTACTACGAAAAAGTGCACTTTAAAATGATCAACTAAGAACCTAACGTGTTCAACTAAAAAAAGCACTATTGACAGCTCGCCGGGCATAAATTACTGCCCCTTAATTTTAATAATATTAGTCTAGATTTAAAAAGATTATGGATATATTAATTTAATTAAAACAATTTTTACAAGAAAATATATAAAAAACTTACCTTAGTTACCCTCTCCAACCAAAGCTACCTATAGGAATCGGTTGATTACTCACTATCTGGAACGGAGTTTGAGGAGCAGTTTGATACGCGTATTGCCCTGCGAAAAGTATGTCAGCTCTTGTTAGAAAGGCGGCAACTATCGCAAAGATCGCAGCTATTAGGAGAGCATATTTTAATCCTGTAGGAAGATCAGAAGGTTTAGCTTCTCCGCCGATTGCCTTCTGTTGTTTTAACGAGGGGTTAAATAGCACCGCAATATAGGGACCAGAGAACAGATAACCTACTCCAGATATAAGTACTGCTAAGCCCGAAAGTATTAAGTCAAGATAGAATGTTACTTGAGACAACAAGTAATCATAAGCGACCTCGTCAAACACGTTAATGTAGTTTACTGTGGCTAAGAACATGAACCAAGATACCAGCTCGGCGATACCCGAAAAAGCCAGTAGTTTTGCCATTAGCCTTCTAGCCATTATACCCTCGTCACCTTTGGTAACGAAGGCTAGAATGTAACCTATACCAGCACCTACAAATATTCCACCTGCTAGGAATAGTACTGGTAATCCTGCGTTATTCCAGAAGGGTACACCAGTTGTAGCTGCTAATTCAAAACCGCTGTACACAGTTGAGAATAGACCGAAAAGCATTCCTAAAGTTGCGAATGTAACTCTGAGCCATGGCTTAGAAGAGAATAACACCGATATTGTATATAATAGTGAGAATAACAACAGTCCGCTTACGAATATAATACCTCTAGCCATCCATGAGTTCGTGAAGTACACTAATGCTTCTAATGGTGATGCGGTAGCCGCAAGAGGTCTACCTAAATCATATGCGAAGAATGCAAACGCTAAGATCGTTGATACAAATACAACAGGTCCTCCTTTCTTAGCCATTGATGGATACTTTCCAGTATACTCCATGACTCCTAAGATTGCCATTAGCATTCCGGCAACTTCAGTAAAGTATAACGCAAGAGCTATTTCTTCGCCCCAGAGCGGGTATTGATTTATCTGTATTATCGGAGCTTGCACTCCGTACGGCTGTGGTGTAGGGGCCGTAAATAGTCCCATTTCTAATCGTGTGATAATTAACTAATTTTTTAAATAAACCTTCACTCCGGAAAATTAATATGAATAAATATACATATTTTCAAGTACTAAAGGCTCGTAAAGTTATTATATACCTATTTTTGATGAATATTGTAATGTGGAAATAGAGGAGTTACTGTCCCAAGGAAAATATGACGAGGCACTTAAGTTAATTCAAGGTCAGGACGAAGAGTCCAGACTTTCAAGAGCTTTCATTCTTATAAAGGCTAAGAAATATGAAGAAGCTCTTGACGAATTAAAAGGGATTACCCGAAGCGAAGCCGATTACTTGAGATTCGAGGCTTACAGAAGCCTAGGAAGAGAAAAAGAGGCTGAGGATGAGCTTAAAGCCGGAATATCAAAGTCCCCATATAACCACGTGTTGTACTACACTTTAGCCGAGTATCAATACAGCCTAGGCAAATTGAAAGATGCTTTAGAAAACATTAATAAAGCTCTGGAAATCATGCCTCTAAGCTACGATTATAAGTACCTAAAGGCAAAAATCCTCTTCGCTCTTGGCGAATACGAAGACGCTACCATATATATAAATGACGTGTTAGCATTAAATCCGAAAAATGTAGAGGCCAGACTAATGAAGGCTCTGTGTTATTATAATGTAGGTTTAAAGATGGATGCACTGTCGGAAGTGAATAAAGCTATTGACCTTAAGAAGGACGACCCAGCACTACACGCCCTGAAAGGTAGGATATATTACGAGACAGGGTTTCATAAATTGGCTCTTTCTGAGTATAAGACAGCCTTGAGACTCGACCCTAATAACCCGGATTATGCTTATCATGTAGCTTTATGTTATCACGTATTATCGCTAAATCAGGACGCGTTAATGTTTATCGACAAAGCCTTGGGGTTATCTCAGAACAGCCCACAATATTTAGCCCTAAAAGCCAGAATTCTTAAAGCGTTGGGAGACCTATCAGGTGCGAAAGCAATAGCTGAAAAAGCTGTATCTCTAGACTCGAGTGTTAGGGGTCAATTAGAGGATCTTTTGTCATAAAATATTTCTAACCAGTTATATTAATAAAGTGAAGTGAAACTATATATAATGAGGTAAATTAACTAGGTTTTGAGAGAAATGAGCAATTTAAAGCTAACGAGGAGGGACTTTCTCAAAATAAGCGGTATAACTGCAGCTACAACTGCGATAATTCTCAACTCAGGGTCGATAGCCAGTAAATTATTCAACTCTCAAGAAGAAGGCTATCATTACACCCTTAACTATCCCTCTGACGAGGTCGTATACGGGAACTGTTTCCAGTGCTTAGGAAGGTGCTCGATAGAGATAGTCAGGACTCCTATGGGCTTCCCGAGATTCGTTACTGGGACTATCGGTTGGCACATAAATGATGGAGGAGTTTGTCCGAGGGGGGCTTCAGACGTCTACTACTATTTCGCTCCCGCTAGGTTGAGGTTCCCACTAATAAGAGCTGGCGATAGAGGATCAGGAAAATGGATGGCAATCGATTATGATACTGCAATAGACATTATAGTAAATGGAACTAACGCACAGAGTTGGAGCAAAATAGGGTTGAATCCACAACAACTAGGTGTAGGCAACTTCCCCGGGCTTAAAGCTATAAGGGAGACTAATCCTCATGCTTTAGCATATTTCCAAGGAAGAGACCAATTAACACCCGGTATCGATGCAGGTTTCTTCGCGGGTAATTTCGGTACAGCTAATGCAGGTGCACACGGTGGATTCTGTTCAATGAACGTGTATACAGCAGGAGTATATATTACGGGTGCGCCAGTATGGGAATATGCAGGTCCTGATGAGGAAAGAGCCCAGTACTTTATCTTAGCTGGACTCGCGGGGGACCATTTCCCTAACTGGATGAGGAGGATTATCGCAAGGATCAGGGAGAACGGCGGAAAGGTAGTAACTATTGCCCCTGAAAGATTTGGCTTCTACTCAGTTTCGGATGAGCATCTGTTCATAAACCCTGCAACAGACGGAGCCTTAGCTATGGGTTGGATAAGAGTTTTGGTTGACTTTCACTACTACGTATATAAGGCGAGCAAAGGTTCAAATGTCCTTAACCCGCAGACCTTACAGCCGGTATCACCAGCCTATGATCCCTCTTCCGGTCAGCTCATAATGCAGACTGTAACGCCAAGTGGACAAGTTGTACAATTACCTCAATTAGGAGACATTCCTTCCACAGCTGTATTCCCTCACATAGATGAGGAATTCTTGAGATATTACACTAACTTGTCGTGGTTAGTGATAGTAAATCCTAACCCGCAGAATGGTGACAGTCTAGACCCTACTGACCCCACCGCAGGTAATAATGTAGGATTACATTTAAGAATGCCCGTACAGAACCAGCAATACGCGAGTTCACACCCATGGCTAGAGGCAATAATGGGCTCTGATGGGAACGTTTACTCTTACGTTGATACACCGTGGCAGAGTGGTGTTATGCCTATATTAACTTTAGACGAGTTACCTCAGCAGAAGCAGTCACAGATCGTACAAGTACCTTATAAATTAAAGAATGGGCAAACAGTCAAAGTCCCGGCTATTCAAGTAACAGTCCCGAAGGCTTTAGGCTCCAGTGAGACTATTAACCTAACAGTAACTACAGCTTTCGAGTTATTAAGGGCTGAATTACTGAATTACGACCCGTATACTCCCAGCGGGCAATCCCCGCAATACGGTGTGTTAAATGTAGCTGAGGTTACTGGTATACCTCATAATACTGTGGTGAGAATTGCAAATGAGATAGCAACGACCGCCTTCCAGAAGGCAATTTATGAGCCTGTGAAATGGATAGACTATCTAGGTAGGTTCCATGACAACGTTGTTGGTAGGCCGGTATCAATATACTTCATGAGAGGTATTTCCGCTCACGCCAACGGGTTCATGAGCGCTGCAGCGATGTATTATCTGGTATTAATGGTAGGAGCGTGGGATAACCCTGGAGCCGACCTTTACAAGTATCCCTATCCCCACTACTCCCCCGGAGTTGCAGTTCCTCCTCATCCTCTGGCAAACACACCTACAATTGACCCAGATATTGCAAGTGCAACTAGTGGAATGACCCTAAACAACCCCAAGACGAGAGCAGGTTTCCTAAAAACGGAATACATATATAACGATGGTACTGTGGACATTAAGAGCGTAGAAATTGTTGGAGCCGGTCCTTACGGCTTCCCAGACGGTCCTGACGATCTAGTTATATATAAGAACGGAAGACCCTTCTTAGTAGATAGAGCATATAGCTGGGAGTTACCTCTAACGACTCAAAGGTCTTATTCAGCAGTCGTTATCACCGCTTACTTGATGAACAAGTACCCCAATATGGTAGTCCCATATAAAACAGAAGCTCTAATGTGGTACATAACAACTCCATATTGGAATAACGCTTACGCATTAACTGACGTTTTACAAAAAGTGACCGAGAAGGACCAGAACGGTAACTACATTGTTCCGTTTAACATAAGTATTGATCTATTTATGCAAGAGACAAACAACGTAGTAGATCTTATTATACCTGATTTGTCATTCCTAGAAATATACGGTTTCCACTCCATCCACGATAGGCCTACAAGTTTACCTCAAGGACCTTCAGATTCTCTCAACTGGCCAGTCTTACCGGCGATGTATCCAGTACTGTCCAACGGAGACTTTATGTTGACTTTAGCTTGGATATTGAGGATTTATCCGAAACAAGGTGATACTATAGATCCGACGAATTGTCCTCACTACACTACACAAGACCCAGTTACTGGCTTACCATTGATAAGCCCGGTAACTATACACGATCCTGAGACTGGAACTACAATACTTCAACAAGGACAGCCCGGTATGATATCTACTGGGATGTATATATTAGAGACCGGGACTTTGATAGCTGGATACGGTAACAACTTCCAGTACATATTGGCTAATGAGGAAGGAAAACCAATCCCTAACCCGCAGCAGTTGAAGTTATACGCTTCGTTTGTGCCAGCTGGTGCTAACCAGCAAGACGTAATCAATCAAATTTTAAATAATGTACCTCAAGGACAGACTTTCTCCACAGCTACTACTTACAAGATATCGGCAAGCCAGAGATCTGCAGGTATAGAGCACTACTTCAGAATTCCAGTACAATTCCAGCCCGGTCTTCAAAAGATGCTTGAGGACATAATAAACACTTACGCTCCGGGCATGATGACAATAGACGAGATCAACCCTGGCTATGTCAAGGTAGGCAAGGGCGGAGCTGTCTACGTCTTACCGCCTTCAATTAGATATATGAGAAACGTAAACATGTTCTACTTCCTCGGTTGGGGCAAGTACATGCCTGGTGGATACGGAGGGATAGGCTTACCGTGGATCCACAAGATATATCTCGAATACTTACAGAAGTTCAGGCTTGCTGCGGCAGGTAAGTGGACTGGATATAACGCGGCGTATTACTACTATTACAAACTAACCGGGAACCAGCAGTTCCTAGTAAAGAGTGTCTTGCCCAACGACTCTTACGGGCAAGCTTTAGCTAAGAACATATTGGACTACTACAAGCCTTTCGGAGGCTATTCCCCACCACCAGCTTGGAACTCCGAAATAACCCCTGACGGGATAAACCTGAGCGAGTATCCGTTAACATTCTTCGTTAGGAGACATGATAGGACATATCATAGTTGGTCTTTCAACGTACCGTGGCTTATGGCGACAGTGCCTTATACACCGGTGATGTTGAGCTCAGCAGATCCCTATGTCCAGAGCATGGGCATTAAATCCGGAGATTTTGTTCAATTTGAGGCTGTAAACGAGCCTTGGTCTGGAGGTTTAAGGACTACAATCACCGCTATAGCCTTTCTGGACAACGCGACCAGACCCGGAGCAGCGTGGGTAATAGTGTCGGCACAAGCCCTACCAGGTTTCAGAGGAATGACACCCGACTCTCCACAAGTTAAATACAGTGTGTTACACAACTGGGCAAACATACTTTACATGCCCGCTTCAAGAGGAGGAAAGCTATCTCCTCAGACAGATAACGCCTACCCAATAATGTACTTAGACCCGATAACAGGGCAGACTTCGTGGGCCGACAGCAGGATCAAGATAGTTGGAGTTGCTAGCGGGGCTAATAGGGTTCAGGTTACCGCGAACAAGTTCATATACATGGGTCAAGACTTTTCCAATCAAGACATACTTACAGTGATAATGAACCAGATGGGTGGACAAATAAGTATATCCGGTGCCAGCAACGGAGCACCTTTCGCCCAGCCCGTAGATGTCCCACACTTAAGATTTGACGCTAATAATATGCAGAACACTTCCATATGGAGCTTCGTAGCACCTTATTCATTAGCTCAGAACAACTACCAGTTAGGTAATTATAAGATAAGATATGGTTTTGCGGGTGAACCGCTAAGTTGATCTCCCTTTTTTCTTTCTCAATTCCCGTGTGAGGTGTAAAGGTCATGTCCTCTAATCAAATGTCGTCAAACCAAACCCCACAAATCACTCTAGATATAAAACAAGGTGGAGTAGAACACAGAATACCATATAGTAATAAGAAAAACTATGCAATAATAACAGATCTAAATAAGTGCTTCGGTTGTGCCGGTTGCCAAATGTCTTGTAAAGAGTGGAATACTTCGGGAATGTTTGGACCCCTTCCTGACCTTAATCCTTATGGAGATCTTGACGTGATGTTCTGGCTTAGAGTAATGTATGTAGAAGTAGGTAATTACCCGCAAACGAAAGTATACAACATTCCAATCAACTGTTTCCACTGTATGGATGCACCTTGTGTACCAGTATGTCCAGTAGGTGCTACGTTCAAGAGAGTTGAAGATGGTATAGTCTTAGTAGACTACACAGAATGTATTGGAACTAAGTACTGTATTTATGCATGTCCTTATGGTAACAGATTCTTTGACTATATTGAAGGAGTAACAAAGAAGTGTACTCACTGTTTTGACAGAATTTACGATCCAACACTGCCTCCAGAAGAGAGGATTCCAGCATGTATTCACGGATGTATGGTTCAGGCAAGAATATGGGCGGATAGATTAGATCCTACAGACCCCGGTAATATTCTGTTTATAGATAAAGGAGGATTTGTACTAGGTCCAGAGACCGGTGCTAATCCAGCAAGCGGATATCTACCTTGGCGTAGCGAGTATGCAGCAGACAACGATGTAGAACTATTAAGCCAGTCAGAATACTACAATGTCTGGACGTCTAACGGAGTCGTAATCCTCGGGGCGCAAGGTAATAACTCTACTTATACAGAACAAAACCAGTCTTCTTCCTCCTCGTCTAACTCTTCAAGTTAAAGGTGTTTTTTATGTCTCTTTCCACGCTTGATCAAGCTTCATTAAGATTTTTGATTTATGATCTCTTCTCCACGCTTTTTTATTACAATTTTTATGATGAGGATTATAATAAAATGAAGGAAAAACTTGAGAAAATTTCCTCCTTAGGAATAGATAAGAGCATAGTAAACGTTGAACGTATAAAGGACAAGATATTCAATTCCAATAAGTCGGATTTACTTATCGAATATTCAACTCTTTTCCTTACCGGTCTGGGAATAAAACCTTTGACACCTGTGGAGAGTAAGAGATTTTTCTCTTTGATGGGAGAAAAAGTAGCTACTTTTAGATATAGTGATATGTTGAGGTTCTTGCGTTCGAGGAATATTAGGCTCAACTATATGTTAGGCGAGTTCCAACCGGAGCCTGATAACATAGTTACGATCCTCGCGTTTATGAGTGTGCTAATAAAAGAGGAAATAGAGATCCTCCAGAAGGGAGGAGACCTCTACAAGAATAAAGCAGATCAAAGGAACTTCTTTACTACTCATATATACAGCTGGATACCAGACTGGATAAATGACGTCATAAACGACAAGAGGGCTGATATATACAAGGTAGTCTGCGAGGAATTAAGAAAGTGGTTAGAAGCCGAGAAAGAATATCTCATAGGGGAAGGAAATTGAGGATAGGGCTCATAGTTACTAAGACAGCCAGGGAGAAATTAGGCGATCAACTTCTCGTTGATATATACAAAGAGACAAATATACCTTACGTTGCAGAGTTCGGAGAATATCTGGCAGAGGATGTTAAATCCAACGAGCTTCAAGGACTTCTTGTTGTATCTGAAAAGGACGAACAGAACTTTGTCTCATCGGTTGACGAAAAACTGGGTATAAGTCCCTTAGCTGTCGAGGTCTTACCCCTCTCTTGGTTTATCGGAAAGAGTCCGTCTTACAATAAGGCGTTACTAAAGGCGTATGTGAGGAAACTCTCTAAACAAGACTTCGTTTACAGATTACAGCCAGTAAAAACTACTACTGTAACAAGGCGTTCCCTTATTAAGTTTAGGCTTTACGAATACAAAGTGTATCCGGTACTGTTCGACGCTTTAACCTTTGAAAGGGAGATAAACACTTTGATTCAGTCTTGTCCTAAAGGTCTGATCGCGAAAGCTGTTGAAGGTGTGACAATTACTTCACCCCAAGACTGTACAGGCTGTGGTTATTGTACTTCGAAAGGGTACTTGGGCTACTTAGAAATGCCTTCCCTTACCACGGAGCAGTTTATATCCTTTGTGAACGAAATAGTGCGTAATTATAATGCCGAGGGAAAATCGTTAGGGTTAGTCTTCACTTCGGACAAAACCGTGAGTCTGGAGGAAGGTCTTTTCCCTCTTCTTGTACCTAACGTGGCTTCAGTCCATGACTCGTTTGTATTTGCTACATTTGCAGCAGGTCTAATACCAGTCATTTTGTACGATCCTAAAGACGACATTGCTAAGAAGAGAGTTGAGGAAATACCGGACGTCTTCCCCGGGACTGAGTTGAAGATTGTGAAGGTTAAGCACGGTGATAAAATACCCCTAGTGGAAAATAAGCTACCTAAGTCTGAAATCCCTGAGGGTGTCGCATTAACCCGTTACAGAAGGCGGTCGCTTTACTTGTGGGCTCTGGAGGAAATGGACAAGAAGGTAAAAGTTAACCCTGAGGTAGAAGTCCCGGGTGTATATTTCGTGGAGGTAAATCCTGATAAATGTGTACTTTGTGGGGTATGTGTTAGGGCTTGCCAGATGCTAGTCCCAGATATGAAAACAGTGAACGACCTCACGACACTAGACTACAACATACCGTATTGTATAGGTTCTCAGAGGTGTGTTAAGAACTGTCCTGAGAACGCCATAAAAGTAGAGAGACTGGCTAAGTTCAGGGAATTACAAAAAGTTAGAGTAAACCAGGCTAAGGTGACCAAGTGCAGGTACTGCGGGAAGCCTATAGGTACTGTAAAGATAAAGGGGAAGGTAGATAGCCTATTAATTCAATACGGTTACCCTGGCACAGCTCAATATACGGATGTATGTAATGAATGTAAACAGAAGGAGTTAACTAAGATGTGGTTAGAGAGTTATCTAAATGCCACTGGTAAAAAGAAGGTGTTGTAAATGTACGTAATCTTGTTCAATGTAACCGAAAACTTGATCAAGGTAAGCGATGAAAAACTTTACTCGGTTTTAAAGGAAACCCAACACGTGTTGAATGCGTACTCTCTAGCTAGAGTATACGTGAGTTATTCCGCCATATTAGATTCACTTCATAAAGAATGGAGGGAGAAGATACTTAGATCGCCTATGTATGAGGACGCTTTATTTCTTGAGGAGTTGAGTTATAGGGCGAGGCTCTACGTGGTCACAAACTTAGACAAAATGTTAGTGAAGCAAATACTTGTGAGGAATAATTTGGACGTTTTTATCCAAGACGTAATATCAGCTGATGACGTAAAGAGGTACAAGCCTTCAAAGGAGTTCTTCGAATACGTAGGCAAGAGGGTTAATTCGCCCCTACCTTCAATAATGTTAGTATCCTCGAACCCATACGACATATTGGTTGCCAAGTCTTTAAATATGAAAGCCCACTGGTTAAATAGGAAAGGAGAGGCTTTCATGTTCCCCTCAAACCTTCAGCCCGACAGTGTAATTAAGACAGTTAAGAGTATAGCAGAGAGTACGGCACAACATAAAGTCGATTCTTCAATGGGAGATTCAGCGTTGAGGTGTACGTGATGGTATCCGATTCTCAAATTTTTGATTGGTTCGTGGAACTAGGAATGAAAGTTGAGAAGGTAACCAGCGGTAATTTTTACTTTCACATCGTCATTTCTCCCCCAGTAGGTGAAGGAGTAAAGGTTTCAGTCATTAGAACTAATCCTAACTCTACGTATTATATAGTAACTACTGTTGTTGACTTCGATTCTGCAAAACTTAAGAAGGATCAGTCACTCCTCAAGAACATTAAAAAAGACTTAATGAGGATGAACGTAGAGTTTTTCCTCATCCCACCTGATGCCGAAACACCGAAGTCGGTTCAAATAGCCAAAATAGTATTCATGGAGGGGCTAACTAAGAACGAAATGTTAAATGTAGTTGAGTTGGTAAAAAATTCAGCGTATTTGACTCTGAGCTGGTTTGAATGATCTTAATGAGAGGAAGAAGAGTAGGGCTGAAATAAATCCTAGTGAGCTAATCAACCCCCACAAAATGACGGGAGAGTAAAGAAAGAACGTCATTAAGTAACTGGTGAGAGAAGAGCCCAGAACTCTTCCTAAGGAAGTAAATATACCGAAAACCCCTATTTGTTTTCCCCTCTGTCTCCTCTCGGTTAATGATGTTGCTACAGCTTGGACTAGAGGGGAGACTATGATTTCAGCTAAGGTTATGAATATTATGTCTACCACAGCTTCTACGTAGTCTGTTATAAAAGCTATCGAGAAGTATGAAACCCCGTAAATAAGACACCCTAACGGCAAGTATTTTTTGACGTCTGTTATCAATTTTCCTATATAGTCCTGAAGCACTACTATCATTAAGCCGTTTACCATGAAGAGCAAACTCACTTGAAGTACTGAGAAATGAGGGATTGTTGTATAATAAGTGATTAAACCAAAGCCCAGTTGACTCATTAGCATGAATATTAGTGCAGTAGGGACAAGAAACGTTAATAGTGTTCTTGAGACTTTAAATGACACTTCAACACCTCCTTTAAAGTCTGGTAGCATCCTCACGAAATATAAGGGTACTAAGGCTATAATTGATGCAATGAATAGGAGTTTATTAAAGCCAAGTACTTGAAAAATATAACCACCAATGAGGGGTCCAACAGCCCAACCGGCGTTGATCCCAACCCTCTGTCTGCTGAACGCTCTGATCAAACTGTCGAGTTTATCTTCAAACATATCGCCGACGATCGATGTAGAAGAGACGAAGTATATATCGTTGAAAAAAGTTTGTACTAGAATAAGAGATGAGACTAAAACTGGGAGAGATATTTGAGAGGCCAGAAGAAGCGAAATTGAGGAGAGTACTATCGCTATGGTCATACTCTTCCTTCTTCCCAAACTGTCTGTAAGGATCCCACCAATATAGTACGCTATTAAACCTAAGATACCTTGTAAGAGATAGAAAATCGATACAAATGTGAGCGGTAATTTGTAAACTGAGTAGAGTGCATACCCTATAAAAGGCCAGACTAACGAACCGCCTAAGGCTCTAAATGCTCCTATAAGCGCTATCTTATTAATATCGTTCAAACTCTGTCATTTTAAGATTGACTTTCTCTCCTTTTGAATTTAAGCATTGTTACCACAGTTCTTTATTTGCTCAAGGACTTTTCGTACTAAGTCTGAGAGATCTTTAACAGAACTCTCTAGCGACATTCTCCCCTTTTCTTCATCAATCTCCACCCTGCCACCAACGTTAATAATCCCGTATTTGTTTGCCTCGCTGGTGGGTATCATCTTAAATACTCCATCTTTTATAGTGAAGTCGTCTACCTCTTTTAGCTTGTCCTCTCTTACCAGTCGCCTATTAATTGCATATATTCTGGAAGTCTCTACTGAGCCAGCGTGCATGTCTATAATGTTTGGAAAGAGGTCTCTATCTCTCCCCACTATAGAGAATATGTGGAGTTTAAAACAGTTATCATTACTCATATTAACTTCTCTTCTGATTATGTCTAATACGGACTCATTTCCTCCGTGACCATTAACGATTATAAGAGAGGAAATTCCCGCGTTTTTTGAGCTATTAACAATATCTAGTAAGAAGTTTATCATGTTCAAATAACCCACTGAGAGGAAGGGGAACCCGTAATGTTCTTTAGAACAACCGTAATATAAGGTAGGATAGAGAAGTACTTGATCTCTAAATCTCTCTTCAACTTTTTGAGCTATCCATTCAACTACAATTCCATCTGTTCCCATTGGTAAATGGGGCCCGTGTTGTTCTATGCTTCCTAAAGGCATTAGGCCAATCTTACCCTTAATTTCATCTTTAGTGATTTCAATTAATTTCATTTGATCACCTGATAAAACTCTGTGTGTTATAATATAATTTGTTTATGTGACGATACTATTTACTGAACAGTAAATTTTTCCTTGAAGATCAAAATACTAGGTAAACAACAAGCTAGGGGAGTTCGCACGTAATTTGCTATTAAAAAGTCTAAACCTCATATCTTAGTGCTTTTGCTGGTTCTATTTTTGACGCTCTATACGCAGGAATCAGCCCGGCAAAAGTGGAAATGAGAACTATAAATAAGAAAAGGGTTACAGCTTGGGTAATGGTAAATATTGGCTCGGCATGCAAACTATTGAAGAGGGGTGAACTGAGAAGGAAGTCGAGAAAGCCATAAGAACTGAAGTATCCTCCTATGGTTCCTATTCCACCTCCTATTATTCCCATTATTGTTGCCTCTGATAGGAACATTAGCATTACTTGTCTCCTTTCAAATCCCAAAGACATTAAAAGTCCTATTTCCCTAGTCCTCTCCACAACAGAAGTAATCATAGTAGTTAGTACACTTATGAAAGCTACTATAAAAGACGCAGAGCTGACTATAAGTAGTAGTAGGTTAAAGGACACTACTTGTTGGTTTATAAAGGATACTATGTCTTGCGCTGAGTTCACACTTACATAAGAGCCCAAATACTGATGGATCTCTGATACCACTTTACTTACATCTTGTAGTGAGGAAGCTAAAACTATAGCTCCTGAATATTTTGTCCCATATATCTCTTCGCCTATTGAATAAGACATAATCAGTGCTTTGTTAATAATAATAGTCCCTAGATTAATGTCAAAATCGCTCAGCCCTCCCGTCACCAGTAAAGTCTCCGTTTTTTGGCCACCGTTAGGTAATACTACGCTCACAGATATCTCCTGACCTACATGTAGAGATGGTTGGTTAGGAGAAGGAGGATTCTGAAGATCGTAACCTATAGCGACTTGATTATAACTTTGAGCTGAAGGAGCTGTCCCGCTTGAAATGCTAATCCCCGGTAAGACTTTTTGCAAGTCATAGATGTTAACCGACAAAATCGTAGTACTAATCTCTCCTTTGGAAGTATAGATCGTTACGGGTATCGTGTAAAACGGGACTACGTAAACTACCCCATCTAAGTGGGAGAGTTGTGTGATCGTATAAGATGATAAGTAACCGTTGAGGGGGGTAACGAATATCGCCTCAGGAGAAACATCTCTTAGAATAAGGTTTATTGCGGACTGGCTCAACCCTTGAACAGACGCTGTTATAGTAGTAATGATGAGAGGCCCAACTACTATTCCCAAAATAGTCAGGATAGCTCTAGTTTTTCTCTCGAAAAGAGCTCTATAAGCTAACTTGACTATATCTATGCTTTTCATGACCCCACCCTATACCTCATATCTTAATGCTTTTGCTGGTTCTATTTTTGACGCTCTATACGCAGGAATCAACCCAGCAACAGTGGTAATCGCAATAATAGCCAAGAAAATAAATACTAACTGTTCTACTGAGATCGAGGGAACAACGTTAAAGGCTCCACCTCTTCCTTCAAACGAGTTCGACGCAATTGACGCCAATAGGAAGGAACTGAAGTATCCTCCTATGGTTCCTATTCCACCTCCTATTATTCCCATTATTGTTGCCTCTGATAGGAACATTAGCATTACTTGTCTCCTTTCAAATCCCAAAGACATTAAAAGTCCTATTTCCCTAGTCCTCTCCACAACAGAAGTAATCATAGTAGCTAAGACTGTGAAAAACGCTACTACAAACGACGCTACACCTGCAACTACTAGTAGAGCCTCAAAGGAAGAGATTTCTTCATTAACTAGGTTAAGTATTTGCTGACTCGAAGTGACCTGAACGTAATTACCGTACTTTTCTTTAATGATATTTGCCAACCCTTCAACTTCACTCGGAGATGATGCTACTACTATAGCCCCCGCATAATTTGTCCCGCAAATAGACTGTCCGAGAGAGAAAGGGGCATATAATGCTTGGTTAAAGTTAGCCCCTCCGAAAGAAGCTATTTGTGCCAACTGGCCTATGACTACAAATGTCTTACTTATCCTCTCTCCTTCAGGGTTAATCAGGTAAACCACCATAATCTGCCCAGTGTGATAAGTAGGCTGACCAGAATATTGGGGGTTTGCGATATAATAGCCCACGTCTAATTCGTCAAAAGAGTTAGGCGAGGGTAATGAACCGCTTTGAAGCTTTAGACCGGGCATTACTAAATTAATATCGGAGATATCCATTGAGAAAACTACTGTAGCCTCTAGTCCCTTAGGAGTATCTATGTATGCCGGTATGAGATAGTACGGTACAACTGCTTTTACTCCCGGTAAGTGGGAGACCCCATCAATGACATATTGGTTTAAGGTTCCTTGGCTCTTCGGTGCTAAGTATATGTTTAAGGGCGAGAAAAAGTTAGTTAACTGTTGGTTCAGACCTATGTCGAACCCTTGAATCGTAGCCACGAGTGAAACAACTATTAACGGGCCTACCATTATGCCCAGAATTACTAAAATTGCCCTAGTTTTCCTCTCTAACAGCGCGTTAAATGAGAACTTTATAACGTCAAATGTCTTCATTAGCCTTCTTCCTCCTCTTTAGTAATAAGTAAATTATGACCACCACTACTATTACTGAAATCCCGAACAACAATGCACTACCAAACAAGTTGTGAGGTGATGTAGTAGTAGATGTTGTTTGTAACACTGTGATGGGACCGTTGTAAGTGTACGTCATGTTAACGGTCTGGTAAGTAGGTGTCTGGTAGGAAATGACGATATGCGAAGAGTTGGAGGGTAAGGTCACCGATATAGGAAGAGGTGATGCTGTCGGTAATTGACCGATATAAGTGCTTCCTCCGGGGTAGTATATGATAACGTTGTTAGCTTGCGTGTTTCCATCGTTTAGCAAAGTGGCTTGGAAGATGTAAGAACCGTTTACCTCGGTGATTGATGGTTGGATTATTTGGATCGAGATGAGTCCAGTAATCAATAATGACAAGTTTTCGTTATAACTCACGAAACCATCGGGTGTCTGGTATTGTAAGCTTAGTGAAAGCGGTAAAGTTTCTGTAGCCGATATTGGTGAGAACGTGTGGACGGTGATCGTGTAATTGTAGTGGGGAGGTATAGCGTTGATCTCGAACTGGGTCTGGGAAAGCGATAGTAGTTGGGAGTTAGTAAATATCTTTAAAAAGATATTGGTGAGAGTGTAGTTATCACTGTTAAACAGCGTTATAGTTAGATTTTGGCTAACTTGGTAATATAAGGTAGAAGGAGAGATGTAGACGTTGATTCCGTTCTGTGCACTAGTAACTACTAAGGGTAGTGTGAACACTTGCGTGTTCTGTATTCCCGAGTAGTAGTAAGATATTGTAACCTGCACAGGATAAACCCCTGGAGAGAGGTAAGAGGGGACGTAAATGCTGTAAGGTATTGACCCGGTGTAAGAAGGATTAAGTTGGTATATCGTAGCATTCGTAGCTCCTACCACTTGGATATCGCTGAATACTACGTTTACGTGGAGGTCAAATAGGCTCTGGTTAACTAAGTTTCTTATTTCGAGTAATACTTCTGACTGCTGACCCTGAACTACTGTAGATGGGACTAATGACAAGCTAATTAGAGGCTTAGAGTAAACCGGGATTATTATTTTGCTGGAAGAGGCGAATCCACCGTACTCGGAGTAGTAATTGATATTAAAATAAAGGCATACTAATGAAGACGCGTTGTCCGGTACAAGTAAAGAAATGGGGATTTGGACACTTCCATAGGGAGGGATCTCTTGGATCACGTAATAGGGCTGTCCGGTCTCAACAGAATGGGTTGAGATATTCACGGAGTAGACTGGGTAAGGTAAGGGGTTAAACACCGTTAACTCCGCTTGTGAACTGCTCCCAGGATATGGGTATGAGACCCACTCTAAGCTTACTACTTCGGGCCCAGTCCTATTGATTCCCACCTCCACGTAGTCAGGTATGGTGAAGGAATACTGTGTTCCTCCGTAAATATAAGTCCCAGTTATAGTGAACTGGTAGATTCCAGGGGTGGTGCCGTAAGGCACGTAAACGCTTATAGAAATGGGTAAAACCCCCGAAAAAGTTATAGGAGTCGTTACGTTATACCTAACAGTCATTACACTTTGGGAATTTACACTAAAAGACGTAAGTAGTGCACCGGTAGAGTTAAGGTATATAATGAAGGTAGATATTTGTCCAGCTTGTAAGGAGATAGGATCGCTTTTGACAATGAGTGGCTCCTTGGGGAATAGGACTAGGGTTCCGTTATTATATGTTGCCGTGTGGACTCCTCCTAAATCATCGGTAAAAGTTAGTGTGTAATTGACATAGTATGAACCCGGAGATATTTCGGAGGTCACGTTTACATATTGTGTTACACTTACAGCCGAATACGGTTGAACCGCTGGGACTGTAAAGTTTATAATTCTCGATCCAGTCAGGCTGTAAATTCCGTTAGGTAATTCTGCCGAGATGATAACGTTACTTACCACTTTATTGCTAGGGTTTTCTACCGTTACTGTAAGGGGCGATATTCCTTGTCCGGGTGATGTAAATTCACCGTTACCCCATTGAAATATAACCTTAGGATAAATTACTGAGGATATGTAAATAGGTATTTGAGTTGTGGCTTCGAATATACCGCTGTCATATGTGTAGTTTATGGATAAGAACACTTTGTATAAGCCTGAGGAAACGTTGAGAGGTACGTTTACGAAGAACACGATTGTAGATTGCGTCTTATTAGCTGAAAGTATATAACCGTTTATAGGAGTTAAGGTCTGACCAAAAGGTTGATATGTAGTTGACAATAAAGACGCTCCTATAACATCGGCCTTTATCACGACATATAACGGCACGTTAAAGTCCCCCGGAGTTACGTTCTGAGGCTGTACTAAAGAGCCCCATTCTATAGCAACAATAGGCGGAAAATTACCGTAAGGGGCAGAAGATATTGTTCCGTGGTAAACGGTATCAAATGAAGTAGAGAAAAGTATTAGAGTTAAGAGGATTAACATTATTGCTTTTCTATACACTGATCTCACCTAGTCTATTTTCTCTATTTGACCGTCTCTCATGTGAATTTTCCTCTGCCCGTAAGCCGCTATGTCAGGTTCGTGAGTGACGATAATAACCGTGGTACCGAACTCTTTATTCGCTCTTAAGAACGTGTCCATGACAACCTCGCTAGAGGCCGTATCTAGATTTGCGGTAGGTTCGTCGGCAAGAAGTATTTTGGGATTTTGAGCTAATGCTCTGACTATTGCGATTCTCTGTTGTTGTCCACTAGACATTTCGCTAGGCTTTTTCTTAGCAAGGTCTTTCAGACCCAGCCTATCAAGGATATCTAGCGCGATCTTTCTCCTTTCAGAGCTTGGCACTCCTCTTGCGATAAGAGGCAGTTCTATGTTCTCTAATGCAGAAAGTCTGTCTATCAGGTTGTAGTTTTGAAAGACAAAGCCTATGTATTTGTTCCTCACCTTAGCTATTTTCTTATCGGGAAGTTTAGTCACGTCCTTACCGTAAATTAGGACTTCCCCTTCAGTTGGTTTACTCAAAGTACCGATAATTGTGAGGAGTGTTGTTTTACCTGAACCAGAGGGCCCTTGAATGGAAACTATTTCCCTTTCGTATACGGTCAAAGTTACGCCTTTTAATGCAACGACCGGCACTTTTCCGTAATAGACTTTCTTGACGTCGTGTAACTCAACGACTGGAGATAATGGCATATCTGATATTTAATCCCAGACCTTAAATAGATAATTGGAAGTTCAAAAATTCCAACTAAGAATTTTTAAATGTACGAAATTAATTGTTTATAATCACGGTTTGGCTCTAGAATATCTCATTTTTAACATTAAGGGCTTTCAGACGGTCTCCTACGTGTGAGCGAGTACCGGCAAGATCCCAATTAGCGACCCTACAATCCCTATAAGTAGTAATACCTCTACAAGAAATACCACTACACTCCACTTATCGACCTTCTCATCTGATTTAAAGCCCTTTTCTCCTCCTGAGCTCATGATATCAAAGTCCACTCTTTTAGATATTAAGGTTTTATCCTTATTTTTCTCATACTATTTACTCTCCACAGATTTGTACCTCACAAAAGTGAACTACCTTTAATAATTTTATTAAGTTTCAATACAATGTATATTTTATGTATATCGAAGGAGAAAGAGCAGTAAACGGAGAGGGGTTGTATATCAATGACATTCCGGACTTCCCGGGGACTCTCCAAATGGTCATTTTCAGGAGTCCTATAGCTCACGGTATAATCAAGAGAATAGACGTCAAGGATGTCTTCTCCCACGGAGGAATCGCCCTAACTCCGGAAGACCTTTCCAAAGTGATTATAAATCCCTTTCCTAATACTGTCGATAAAAAAATCGAGTATTTCCCCTTTGCGAGGAGGAAGGTGAGGTACGTAGGAGAGCCTTTAGTCCTAGTCCTCGCAAAGGACTACTATAAAGCAATAGACCTACTTGATTACGTTCAAGTAGACTTTGAGGAGTTAACGCCGGTAGTAACTATCGATGATGCACTTAAAGGGAACTCTCTGGTTCACGAGGAGATCGGTACCAACGTTGTGATGGACAAAGTGTTCTCTTTTGGGGATCAGGACGCGTTTTCTAAGGCTGAAGTGGTAATCACACACCCGTTTAAATTCTCACGACATTCGGCATTACCTCTCGAGCCGTACGGAGTCCTCGTTCACTTTGAGGAAGAACTAAGAGTGTGGGCTAACATTCAGGGTCCAATGCTCCAAGCCTATTTTATTACCAAGGCGTTGAACATACCTATAACTAAGCTGAAGATGAAGACCCCTAAGGACATAGGGGGTAGTTTTGGTATTAAATATGAAATTTACCCATATATAACCTTGGCAGCTGCTGCCTCTAAGATCGTGAAAGCACCAGTGAGATGGGCGGAAAGTAGAACCGAACACTTTATCGCGAGTTCCGCTGGATCTGAAAGAAAAGGAGAGGTCGAAATAGCGGCTACTAAAAGCGGAAAGATTCTGGGGATAAGGTATAACTTCGTAGAAGACGTTGGAGCTTACGTAAGACCGCCTGAGCCCGGAGCTCTATTTAGGGTTCAAGGGTGTCTAAACGGTGCTTATGATGTAAAGAACATCTCAGGTTGGTATAGAGTAGTAGTCACTAACAAGAGCCCTACAGGTCTTAATAGAGGCTACGGAGCACCACCATTCTTCTTCGCTCTAGAAACTGCGATCGATCACCTAGCTGACGAATTGGGTATAGACCCGTTAGAATTAAGGATTAAGAACCTTATAACCCGTTTTGATAGAGTTATAGATGGTATAGAGTTTTATGAGACGCCCGGAGGAGGTCTTTACCCGAAACAAGATTACCTAAGGGTTGTTAATGCAATTAGGGAGGAATACGAGAGGTGGAAGGGACAAAAGGATGTAGGAGTAGGTTTAGCTGTCTTTGTTGAACCCTCTGTTACTAACTTAGCCTACGTGGATCTGGCATTAAACAATAGGAGGAATCCGCACTCAGCTTCGGCAGACTACCTCACCTTAAGCTTTAACCCTGACGGGACTCTGTCTGTGTTCGTAAATGGTACGAATGAAGGGCTCGGACACGAGACAACTATAGTTGATATCGTTTGTAAGGAGTTAGGGTTGAAGCCTAATGAAGTGTCAGTGACTAACCAAGTTGACACAGATCAGCCGTGGAACTTGGCTAGTGGTAGTTATTCCAGTAGATTTGCTCCAGTAATCATAAGTGCGTTAATTCTCACTATCGAGGATATGAAGAAAAAGCTAATTACTTTAGCTAAAAAGTACCTAGAGGCTGAAGAAGTAACATTTCAGAACGGGCAATTTGTAGACGTTAAAAACCCGAAGAAGTCCGTAGACGTCAGGAGGTTGGTATCAGCTTATCACTGGAACCCTTCGGCGTTTAACGTTGACTTTCCTCTTGTCTCAACTGGTTATTTTTATTCACCGCTTCTAAAACCGGTCGACGGGGATAGAATTAATTCGGCTCTGGCTTATGGGATAAACGCACACCTCGCTGTAGTCAAGATCATTGACGGTCAAGTTAAGGTGGTCAAATACGTTGTCTCACATGATATAGGCAAAATCCTGGAAAAGGACATTCTGGAGGGTATTATGACGGGGAGTATAATCCACGGGATTAACTTGGCTCTGTACGAGGAGCTGAAATACGACGAGAGGGGGAATCCTTTGGTTACCACTTTTGATTCCTATGAGTCACTCACGTTAGGGGACCTCGTCGATGCTGACATCCAATATATCCACTTCGAAACTCCTTCCCCTTATATTCCTTCTGGTGCGTACGGAGGTGGAGAAGGTCCCATAATGGGTGCCCCAGCTGCTATTGCCAACGCAGTGTCTAGATTGTTAAAGAAAAGGGTAAGTGAGACTCCCATAAGGGTGACCTAAATGTATGTACTTGGAGTCCCTAGGCCTTTCAAATACGTTAGAGTGAAGACCCTGGAGGAAGCCCTAGAGGCTTTAGAAGAAGGGAGACCGTTAGCAGGTGGGCAAAGTCTCATCCCGATGATGAGGCTGGGGATCCCCTTTGACATGTTGGTTGACATCAACGAGTTGGATTTAGATTATGTAAAAAGAGAGGATGGAGTCTATAGAATCGGGGCTTTAACTAGACATAACGAGATAGCTTCGAATCTCCCTCTTCTGAGGAACGTAGCGATCAGTATAGCGGACTTACAAGTGAGGAATAGGGGCACTGTAGGTGGTTCTCTTGTTAACGCAGACCCCTCTGCAAACTATTACCCAGCGTTGCTCGTCTTAGACGCTGAGGTTAAAGTTTTAAGTAAAAGGGGAAGTAGAAAAATCAAAGTTAAAGACTTGTACGAAGATCCCTATACTACCACTTTAAAGGAGGGAGAGTTACTAACTGAGGTCTCCTTTCGTGAGCCCAATAGCTCTAAGCTTTACTTTAAGGCAATAAAGAGAGGAGGTTCTGCGTATCCTATTGCTGTACTCGCCGTATTAAAGAAGAAGGATGGAAAACTCAGAGCTTCGATAGGAGGTGTTTTTCCGAGACCGATAATCCTAGAAGAAAACAGCAAAGAAGAGTTGATAAAAGCGCTGGAGAGTGTTAACGAAGAACCGATGTCAGACCATCATATGAACGGAGAAGGTAGACTAAAGCTAGTCAGAGAATTGATCAACACGTTTGACCAAGGTGACTACGAGTTGAGATTAGTCGAAGAAAGGAAGATAAGCTGGAAGACCGGAGAAGGGATGAGAGTGATTGATGAAGCCAAAATTAAAGTCAGGGTTAACGGGGTGTTGATAGAGGACAGAGTAGAGGGCAGAACTCTATTGGTAGACTTCTTACGTAAAAACGGGTTTACTGAGGTAAAGAAAGGATGCGACGAAGGTAAGTGCGGGGCTTGTACTGTAATTATTAACGGCATTTCTGTGAAATCTTGCTTGTTTTTAGCAGTTCAAGCCGTCAACTTGGATGTGAGGACAGTTAGAGGTCTCGATGTGGAGTGGCTAAAGAATTCGTTTGTAAATAATTACGCGTCTCAATGTGGGTACTGCACGCACGGTTTTCTAATGGCTAGTTACGATTACTTAAAGAACGTAGATCCGAAAGCGGCTAATGAGTCGTTAAAGTACTCTATAAGAAATATTTGTAGGTGTACTGGTTACGTAAATATAATAAGAGCTATTAAAGAGGCGAGCAGGAATGAAGTACAAAGTGGATGAGGACGGTATAGCGTGGATTACGTTAGACAGAGTTGACAGACTAAATTCCTTTGATGAGGAGAGCTGGAAGGAGTTAGGGGACAAGGTTAGAACGGCTAATAACGATAAAAATGTGAAAGTATTGGTCTTAACCGGAGAGGGGAGGGCGTTTTCGGCTGGGGATGATATATTTGCCATGGCTGAACTTAAAGACGCTGATGATGCTAAGAAGTTCTTTGACACCCTTTACTATGCCGTGGAGTCCCTAATCGAGCTTGAGAAGCCCCTCATATGTGCGGTTAACGGGCTAGCTTATGGAGGAGGTTGCGAAATACTGCTGTTCTGTGACGTGGTGGTAGGGAGTAAAGAGTCTAAGTTTTCAATACCTGAGGCAAAGCTGGGTCTAATACCGCCCATGGCCATAAGTGTAGGGCATAAGTACTGGGGGAGGGCTGTAAACAGATTGGCGATCACGGGGGAAGTCATCACTGCTGAAGAGGCAAAACAAATAGGGATTGTTGATTACATAGCGGACGACGTTCTCATGAAGTCGAAGGAAATAGCTAAAGACATTATACTAAACGTAGACTTAGAAGCTGTAAAAGTAATAAAGAAGTGGACTAAGGCTGAAAAGGAGAGAATACAGAGGGCTATAATGGAGTTAGCCCTTCTGTCCACAACCAAGTCTGCGAAGTCCAGAATGGAAGGGTTTAAGGATAGACATAAGAAAGCAAATAAAGGGTGAAATAACGACGGAGAAGAAAAAGACGCTGTTCTTACCGTTCTAATTTTACAAAGAAAGGGGTTAAGGGGGTGGAAAGCCTCGCCAGCTGGGATGGATAGCCCCCTTATATTTAAATACTTCTTTGCCAAAATTTCTCTCAGTGATGCTAATGACGCTCTTCCCCAGCTCGATTGAGGGCTTAATGGGACTGTGGGAGGAGCAACCGTTATCTCCTTCCTTCAAGGGACTAGAGCTCGGCAATGAAAGTCCCCCTTTCAAATGGGAGTGGTTCTCTTAGCCACTCGACTGTCCACCAGATGAGAGATGTAAACCCGAATCAATGGTGGGAACTATGAGCCCTCTAGAAGGGAACCCTCGACCCTTCCAGGGTGGTGAGCTTCCGGTATAAAAACTTTCCTTGAAAATTGAGCATAGTTCACACTACTTACGCCATGGAACCTGCTTTACTTACTAGCGTTAAACTGCTTATTTTAGTACAATTAATTTATCTTACGTCTATTCCTGAACTGGGTGCCTCCAATTACACTCTTATGTTTTATTCGGGCTTTTTGCCCAACTTCCGGTCCGAGTTGGAGGCGGCCAAGCTCCCCGGCAAGCTTTAAGCCCAAGGAGCGTCACGGCCTACACCCCAGTCAGATCTGTATTACCCAGATCTGACTAATATGTTTTATATAAGGAAGTCAGATAGAGTAGAAACCATCTTTCACTTTTCTTTCCATTTCTCCCAATAGTTTAGCGTTTATCCACATCCTACCGAAAGCCCCTATGTTTTCTTCTTCAACCACTACGATAACATTGTTAGGGTCTCCCCTGATTCTTACTATTATCTCCTCTACTTTGTGGTGTATGTGGCCAGCCTTTTTTGTCCCCCTTATGATGTAATCGTTAGGACCGTTTTGCGTTAAGGTAGTTTGCCATCCTTCATCCTTTAATGAGTTTTCAATATCCTGAGCAAACATCTGAATATTTATATTATCGTTTTCGAATACTTTCTGCATCGAGATAAAATCTCCTCCCTTATTATTAAAAATTAGTGGTCTCAGTACTCACTCAACGTCCCTCTATACCTAGCCCTCTTAAAGGCATAAGAGTAAAACGCGATACCTAACGGGATCATAACGAAGGTAAATAATGACAAAGCTATTACGTATTCGCTGACTTGTGATAACGAATAACCCTCGAGCAGGGCATACCTGAGACCTTCAAGAGCCCATGTGAGGGGTATTGCGTAGCTGATGAACTTAACAAAATCTGGTAAGACTGACACGGGAAAAACTACACCGGTCGTCAGTGTGGTAAACGTGGCAAAGAAGAAAGATATCGGGTTCCCTTGTTTCACAATCATCGTAAATCCAGCTGAAATCATTCCGAGACCTAATGAAGAACTAAGTAGTAGAAAAATAATGATTATAGCTGAAATGAGGTTTACGTTATACTTGACACCTAAAATGTATCCTATGAGTAAGATCATGACTGCGTTTACAGTATTTATTGTAAATCCCCATAATGCTGAATAAATTAGAAATGACAGTACTCCTCCAGAAGACAATACGTAATACTCTATCGTACCGTAAAGTTGCTCGTTGCGTAACCTACTACTTAAGGTCGTTATTACTGACGAAATATAACCTTGGAATGCCAGTCCGACTACTACGAACGAAATATATGATTCATCTTTAAAATGCATAGAACTAACTACCTTATCTCCTAAAGAAGTTCCTACAAAGTAATAAGTAAAAACTGGTAAGACCCAAGATAATACGTTCAGCACTAACTGTGTTCTGTAGCTAATCCATATCTTAAAACCCCGTAAGTATATGTAAGCGTAAAGATTATCTATTATTCCCATCTCCTGAACCCACCTCCTCTCCTCCTATTTTTAGGGCTGTCAATCTCCTCATCTGTAAAGTAGACAAACACATCCTCAAGTGTAGGCTCCTCTTCGCCTATTACTTCACCTTTTACCTCTATTCCCTTTTCTGGGATTCTCAGTATAACTTTTCCTTGAACAAAACCGCTTACGTATTTCTCGTAACCTCTTGGTATACTGTCGGTTATAACTACCTTGATCTTCCCTATGCTTGACATGATCTCTTCCCTAGTGCCTTGAGAGACTATTCTACCTCTCTTTAATAAGACTATTTTATCGGCTAGGTCTTCGACCTCTTTCATGTTATGTGAAGTCATTAGTATCGTTTTACCCTCCTTAGAGATCTCCTTAACCAGACTCCTAAAATCCCTTGAACTAACTGGATCCATACCTAGTGTAGGTTCGTCTAACAGAATTACCGGTGGGTCTAATAAGAGTGCTCTCGCTAAAGCCAGTTTCCTTTGCATTCCGGTGCTATATTTCATGTATTGAATGTCGGAAAATTGAGATAAACCAACCAAATTGAGGAGTTCCTTTGCCCTTTTTTTCGCTTCAGAAATCGATAAGCCTTGGACGATCCCGAAGAAGACTAGATTATCAAAGCCCGAAAGCCTGAAGTAGAAAGATCTCTCACTTACCATCATTACACCTATTTCTTTTCTTACTTTCTTTTCCTCTCTGATACTGATCCCGTTTATCCTCGCGTCTCCCTGATCAGGGATAATCAGGGTTGATAAGATCTTTATTAGTGTGGTTTTTCCTGCACCGTTATGACCGACTAACGCCCCTATGCTAGACTTAGGGACTGTAAAGCTCACGTCGTCTAAAGCTCGTATCTCTTTCGATTTGACTGTGAAAGTTTTTGATATGTGTTCTATTTCAATCAAGATTACTTATCGCCTCCTTAAGTCCTTTTTTCAACTTCTCTTTTAGCTCTACGTCAAGTTCATCCTTATTTTCAAGGATAAACCTTAGGTCTGAAAGGATTTCCTCTATCACTGTCTCTAACTGATGCCTGGGACTTAACAACTCTTTCCCTGCCTCAGTGATCTGGTAAAACTTTTGACTACCCTCTACTTTCGCTATAGAGACGTAACCTTCCTCAAGGAGCTTGTCTAGAGCTGGATATATAGCACCCGGAGAAGGCTTCCAAAAACCTTGAGTCATCTTCTCTATCTCCCTCATTATCTGAGCACCAGTCATAGCTCCTTTATTGCTGAGGATAGATAGAATAATGTGTCGTAGCCTTCTCCTTCTTTTCATAGATATCACTTATGATATCGAAATATATAAGTATAAATCAAAGAAAAAACAAAAAGAAACAGAATATAATCACTTAATAATCACTTACAACAACGTGTTAAATTAGAACTAGTTCAGAGGAGAAAAAAGAAAGTTTACGTTAAAGATCTTTTACTGTTTTGCGGTCAAGCTCTGCTCGAGCTGTTTCAAGTTCTCCTTATACACGCTGTAGAAGTCCTTAATAGAAGCCATTAAGTGCCACCTGTCTTTTTCGTCTAATAAGGGCTCCAATGAAGGTCCTATAGTCCTCCCTACAACAACGGGCTCGCTTACGTGAATGATCTCGTCTTCGTATTTGTGCGGGAACGCTATACTCATTACCTTGTTCTCGTTTAAAGCCACAGCCCTTATAATTTCCTCAATGAT
>NZ_JBBHKR010000046.1:0-3872 GCF_037389425.1 Stygiolobus sp. CP850M | reverse complement strand
AAGAGGAGTTCAAGGAGAACTTAACTTTAGGCACAGTAATGATGGGTGTTAGTATTGCGTATTGCATAGCTTATGACAGAATGGGGGTCAAGGAATTACTGGAGAAGTATTGTGAGGAAGTCAAACCTTACAACGCCATACTAATATTACCTTACGGTAAATTTACAGTAGGTAGGACTATGAGGAAATGTGTGATGGAGTGAGATAGTCCTTAAAAGTATTCGAGAGTGAGAGGAGATAGGACTTTCGGTGATAGAAGCTTTTGCGCATCACCTAAGGGAGGACTTCTTTGATGGGCTGAATCCTTTTTCACGTTGCGATGTGGGCTATGCCCAAAAGGGTGGGAGAGATTACGGAGATGTGAGCCCCGTGCCATTGGGCTCAAAGGAGTCCCATGACCCACCTGTGGTTAAGGGCTAAGTCCCTACACTCGATCATGAATGAACATAAAATGATTAAAATGATAGCGTAGGGACAAACGGAGGTTGAGCTGGAAAGATTGCTATCCTTGAGAGAGGGCATGAGAGGATGTAGTTAAGCGTTTAAATTACATTTACAACTAGGGTACATATATTCGTTATATGATTTGAAAGAAGGAAGTAATCTTTAAATTAATCCATAAGGCTGTTACTAAAAAGCGTTTGTCATTAGGACATCAGCCGGTCTATATATTTCACCTTCTTTTATTAAAAATGAAGAATCGACCAGATTTTTTATTAAATTAGTTACCTCTTTATCATCAACGCTAATTCCCTCCTTAGCCTCAATAGCTCTTTTAACATCACTCCATCTACAACCCCTCTTACAAACCTGCATTATCGTATAATATCTTTCCCTTGCCTCCTTCCTATTAGAGAGGAAGTTATTAAATTCCTCCTTGATTAACTCTACTGCAGCCGAAATAGTCTTCTCTAAAGCACTTTTATGATCCTTAAACTGCAAATAGTAAAACCCGTAATAAGTGAGCCAACCTGGAATACCTCCTAAATTATTATAAGCTTCTTCTAGCTCTTCCTCACTTACCTTTGCATTAGCCTCCTTAAATCCCCTCCTTAGAAACTCTATGGCAAGGTCTTTATTAAATGGGTTTACGTAAACTTCTGTCATAGCTCTACCATATAAGGGTGACTTAGCATCGCCCAGTTTTAAAAACTTATATACCATACCTATTTCACTCCCCGTAAATATAAAACGTAATTTTAAATTATCATAAGCGTAAGCAAGAGGATAGAGCAAATTATAACCACGTAACTTCCTCAACTCTTGCGACTCATCAAATACTATAACCACCCTCTTACCCTCTTTTTCACTTATCTCTGACAACCTCTCAAACAAGTTACTCATATCAACCTTATTTTCTTTACTCCAACCGAGCCTTAGTTCTATACCAGAAATACTAACACCTTTAACCCCTTTAAACAAGTTTTTCAGTCTTTCCGGGAACGAATTTAGAACCCTCTCGAGCTCTTGCACTAAGTCTTTATAGTTCAAATAAGGCTTCCCCTCATATTTCCTCAAATCTATATAAATCCATATTGCATCCTCTTCCTTCATTAAAACTTTAACTATTGACGACTTCCCACTCCTCCTAATTCCTAAGATCAGAGTGATTGGATAGTTAAGCCCGTTTTTAACCTTCTCGAGTTCAGCCTCTCTATCAAACAAATCCTTCGGGTCTTCTTTAGGTTTTGGGTCGAATAACAGGGTATCCCCCCAGTTACTGGATATCCCCCCAGTTAATAAGAGTATTCAACATTAAGTAAGGTTAAAAAATTTCTATTATCTTTCCTGAGTGTTGGGATAGTGTCGTCGTTAAGCTACAAATTCTGGGATTTAACCGTCTTTTCGACAAGACTAGGGCTGAGGAGTACATCATGCTACGAATGCTCCTATTTACTGCCTCCGTTGCTCTCTCGAATCTAATTAGCCTATCCCTCAATGAGGAATGAAAGGACTCATTAGGGTTAACTAGCTAGACAACCGTGTGGTCTTTCAACCAGAAGTACAAGTTATAATAATCATTCACCCATCTACCCTCTTCAGGCAAATACTTTCTGACCTCAAGGAAAGTACTCTCATCCCTACCCAAAATGAGGTAAACTCCCAGCTTAGTGTACACGTAACAAGTGAAAACCCACTTGTAAAAAGCCCTAGCATTCTTGTACAAGTAAGTCCACATCTCATCAACAACCTTAGCGAAAACCTTACCCTTAACTGAATCCTCAGCCCTACCCCACAACTCAACCAACTTCTCATACTTTTTCCTACCATAACGCTGTGAAAACAGTACCAAGAGGTACGTTAAGGCTAGAAATGGCTCTCATACTCATACCATTAGTATTTTCAAAGCCTCCTCCCTCAACTTCCTAGAATGATAACTAGCATCACCCAAGAAGTACTTACCACAATCCCCACACAAAAACTTCTACCTACCCAAAGGCCTACCACACTTAACAACATGATGACTACCACAAGAGGGAAAAGAAACGTCTTGCCTAAATACAGGCTTCCTACCCGTCAGTGATACTCATTATACAAATATAAATAACTTAACAACGACACTACCTCCACACTCTCAGAGTTACGATAAAAAGATTGTAGAAGAAAAATTAACTTGACAAGAGGAAACTTTACTGATATCAACATAATGCACAATCACAATACTTCAGGGGAGTTATTAAGAAATAATTTCTACACTTACTAATTAAAACTTAATGATAAGCTCCCTAAATGCACAAGGATAAATACCACTCCTTTATACTATGTAGTTTATATGGGTATATTTATGCGATTTAATTACACACTTAAAACCCTAGTTTAGTAAAATAATCCATGAACTTGTATGATTTATCGAGAGAAGTAAGATCTGTACTAAAAGAAGATAAAAGAGATGTTGGTGGGATAATACACAAGGATAAATTAGCTTTCGTTCTAGTAGACGGCTTAGGGTGGAATATATCCCGAGGAATAGAAACTAGCGTTGAGCCCATAAAAATACAGTCTATATTCCCTTCTATAACTGTAACTGTATTTGCCACTTTACTAACAGCTAAGAGGCCTGGAGAACATGGTATTTTAAGCTGGAGAATATATAATAGAGAGGAAGGGAGGATTGTTAACCTTATAAAAACCCTCAGAGAGCAAAGTATTGAATTGGACACATTCTTTACAAATACGGATTCTGTCTTCCTTATGCCTGAAGTAGCTACCAAGAGTCTGATGAATAAACTCCAAGTAGTTCCGTACTATACTTACTGGGATGGATTGTATAAATTCAAGGAATTACTTGAGAACAAACCGTCAAAGTTTATCTTCTTTTACATACCTTACGTAGATGCAGTATCTCATCAATACGGCCCATATCATGAAGCTACAACTGCTACTGCAAAAGATGTGATGAAGTCATTAGACTTGTTGGCCACCAGGTTCAAGGATAAATATACTTTGTTGATTACATCTGATCATGGGCACACAACTATAAACAAGAGCGTTAACTTAAGGGAAGATATAGAGTTCATGAAGGAAATGGAGTTCCCTCCATATGGAGACGCGAGAAGTCTAATGTTTAAGGGAAAAAGGCCATTATCAGTCCTCAAAAAATACGGTACGTTATACGAGAGGGAGGAAATAGAAAGACTTATAGGAGGAACTACAAATGTTCCAGACTTCTTACTAATACCAGATGAAGGTATTAACGTGGTCTACTGGGAGGACGATATGGAACACACATATAAGGGAAGCCATGGTGGCTTAACGAAAGACGAGATGGAAATCCCTCTGTACGTTTATGAATAGCTATATAGTAAATTTATTTGTATATATATTTTATACCTAAAAATTATAAATATGTTTATTATTATTTTTCATATGAA